>NZ_JAJAUY010000138.1 GCF_020532625.1 Streptomyces antimicrobicus
TGCTCCTGCGCCGGCGCGGGGTCCTCCAGCTCCTCGACCTCCGCGGCCAGCGCCTCGTACTCCTCCCGCGCCCGTACCGCCCGCTCCGCGGCCTCCTCCCGCGCCACCACCAGCCGGTCGATCTCGGCCTGCGCGGCCCCGGCCCGGGACCGCGCCGCGCCGAGCCGGCCGGTCAGCCGGGCCAGGCCCTCGCGCCGGTCGGCGATCGCCCGGGCTGCGTCCCGCAGCCGCCGCTCCTCCTGCGCGAGTGCCCGCTCCAGCTCCGCCCGGTGCTCGACGGTGTCCTCCAGGGCCCGCGACGCCGCCTCCAGCGCGGCGGTCAGCTCCGCCTCCTGCTCGCGGATGCGCGCGGCCTCGCGTTCCATGTCCTCCGGGTCGCGTCCGCGCCGCTCCTCCTCCACCGGCGCGGTCGCGCTCTTGACCCGGGCCTCGGCCAGCGACACCGTGCCCCGCACCCGCTCGGCCAGCTGCGCCAGCTCGTACCAGGTCTGCTGGGCCTGCTGCAGCCGCGGCGCCAGCTCGCGCACCGAGGCCTCCAGCGCGGCCTCGCGCGCCAGCGCCGAGGCCAGCTCCGCCTCGGTCGCCTCCTTGCGCTCCTTCAGCGCGGCCTCGTCGGCGATCTCCGCCGCGAGGGCGGTGCGCAGCGCCACCAGGTCGTCGGCGAGCAGCCGCAGCCGGGCGTCGCGCAGGTCGGCCTGGATGACTGCCGCCCGCCGGGCCACCGCCGCCTGCCGTCCCAGCGGCTTCAGCTGCCGGCGCAGTTCCTCGGTCAGGTCCTGCACGCGCGCGAGGTTGGCCTGCATCGCGTCCAGCTTCCGCAGCGCCTTCTCCTTGCGCTTGCGGTGCTTGAGGACGCCGGCCGCCTCCTCGATGAACGCGCGCCGGCCCGTCGGATCGGCGTGCAGCACGGAGTCCAGCTGCCCCTGCCCGACGATGACGTGCATCTCCCGGCCGATGCCGGAGTCGGACAGCAGCTCCTGGATGTCCAGCAGCCGGCAGGTGTCCCCGTTGATCTGGTACTCGCTGCCGCCGTTGCGGAACATGATCCGCGTGATGGTGACCTCGGCGTACTCGATCGGCAGGGCGCCGTCGGAGTTGTCGATCGTCAGCGACACCTCGGCCCGCCCCAGCGGCGGCCGCCCGGTGGTGCCGGCGAAGATGACGTCCTCCATCTTCCCGCCGCGCAGGGTCTTGGCCCCCTGCTCGCCCATGACCCAGGAGAGCGCGTCGACCACGTTGGACTTGCCGGAGCCGTTGGGGCCCACGACACAGGTGATGCCCGGCTCGAAGCGCAAGGTGGTGGCGGAGGCGAACGACTTGAAACCACGCAGGGTCAGGGCCTTGAGGTGCACGCCGCCGGACTCTACCTCTCGGGTCCGGTTTCACCCATGAAGGCGGGGGGCAGAGTCGTCGTCATGGAAGGCGCTCCCCGCCCGGGGGGTGAGCCCGGGACGGACCGCGAGGGCCCGGCAGGGCCCGGAGGGTCGGCGAGAGGGGCGGCGGGCAGGGCACGCGCAAAGAAAGAAGGGACGCCGAGGCGTCCCTTGCAGATCGAGTCGGGGCTGGAGTCGAGCGACGAGATTGGCGCGGATCAGGTGAGCGCAGGCTCCGCCTTGGGTACGTCGATGTCGATGCTCTCCAGCAGCGACTCTCCGTGCTGAGCGGCGGCCGCGGTGAGCGCGTCGTTCTCGGACTGGATCCGTACGAGCTCGGACTCCAGGTCCTGGACGCGCTGCTGAAGCCGTCGCATCTCGGCGAGGAGTCGCGGGTCGGAACCGCCGACGTAACCGAGAAGCGCCTTTGCCATGATGGATGGTCCTCCACACTGAGTGACCGACCGAAGCGGTGTGGGTCGTGAGGGAATCGCACCCGCGGTGTCTGGCAGCGTCTGTCAGTCCTTGCGCTCCTACTGCCACACGGCCAAACAGCTCAGGTGCGCGGGGACTTCCAGCGTCTCACCAAAAAGTTTGACGGTCAACACGATCACGCCCCGTATCGACGGGCAAACCGCTCCGCGCAAGGGCCGTGGAGATCGTCCTCGCCTCCGAGCCTTCCACGGAACGGGGGGCGTCGCCATGTGGGGACGACGTAACCGCAGATCCGGCGGTGTGCACGTGTGATCAGTACATGATCAGCGGATCGCGAAGCCGTCGTAGCCGCCGCGCGGTGCGCCCCAGATCTCGGTGACCCCGTCGACCCGCCCCGGCGTGTCGGAGGACCGCAGCCAGTCGAGCAGCCGGTGGCAATTCTCACGTTGACCCTCGGCGACGACCTGTACTCGACCGTCGTCCAGGTTGAGCGCGAAGCCCTGCAGGCCGCCGATCTCCAGAGCGTTCGCCCTGGTGAACCAGCGGAAGCCCACTCCCTGTACCCGGCCGCGTACCCACGCGGTCATGCGCACGTCTTCGTTCATGAAGGAACGCTAACCGGGTGAACACATCTCGTTCACCCCGCCCCCCGTGCCCCATGGCGTACAGTCCCGGACCAATGACCTCACCCATTTGGGTGAGAAAAGGTCGATCTTGGAACGTGGAAGGCTACGCAATGGGACGCCACCGACTTCCCGCGCCGCGCCGGGGGCGCGGCGCCGTCGTGCGCAACACCGTGCTGGGCGTCTGCGTGGCGGCGGCCCTGGGCACCACCGCGGCGGTCACCACCGGCGCGGTGCCGGTCGGCGACTCCTTCCCCTATCTGGGCGATACGCCGAAGAAGCCGCAGGCCAAGGCGTCCCCGCGGGCCGAGGCCGGGGAGAGCCTCCAGCAGCAGGGCGGCCTGGCGAACCTCTCGGGGCGGGCCTCGGCCGACCCCGGCGTCCCGGCCTCCGCGAGCCCGTCGCCCTCCGCCTCGCCGTCGCCTTCGGCCTCTCCCTCGCCGTCCGCCTCGGCCACCCCGACCCCGACCCCTACGCCCACGCCGTCCACGCAGGCCCCCGAGAAGCCCGCGCCCGCGCCCTCCAAGCCGGTGGCGAAGCCGGCGCCGAAGCCGTCGGTCGCGGTGCCGACCGGGCACTCCGCCGAGGAGGCGGCCGTCCTCGACCTGGTCAACGCCGAGCGCGTGAAGGCGGGCTGCCCCGCGGTCCGGGCCAACCCCCCGCTGGCCGCCCTCGCCGGCGCCTTCAGCAAGGACATGGCCACGCGCGGCTTCTTCTCGCACACCGACCCCGACGGCAACTCGCCGTGGGACCGCGCCACCAAGGCCGGCATCTCGGGCCTGGGCGGCGAGAACATCGCCCGGGGCCAGGGTGACCCCCAGGCCGTCATGACGGCCTGGATGAACAGCCCGGGCCACAGGGCGAACATCCTCAACTGCGAGTTCCGCACCCTGGGCGTCGGCGTCCACGTGGCGGCCGGCGGCCCCTGGTGGACGCAGGACTTCGGCTTCTGACGGCCGGTCCCTGATCCACGGGCCCTGACCCACGGGCCCTGATCCACGGCCCTGATCCAGGGGCCCTGGCCCTCGGGCCGGCCCTCGACCCCTCGGCCCCTGACGGCCGCCCCCTTACGACCGCCCCGGCCCTCAGGCGGCGGCCAGTGCGGCCCGCCCGGCGAGGACGACCCGCGCCTGCTCGGCGACCCTGCGGCCCAGGTGCTCGGCGGTCGCCAGGTCGGCCTTGTGCACGGCCTCGGGACCCTCGTCGGAGTTGGTCTGCGCGGCGGCGCCGGAGAAGAAGCCGAGCCGGTTGAGGTCGTTCTCGGAGGCGGTCGAGGAGTTCCAGCCGGGCTTGAGACCCAGGTTGATCCAGCTCATGCCGTGCTGGGCGGCCAGCGTCTGGAAGAACTGCAGGGTGTGCAGCTTGTCGCCGCTCTTGGAGGCGGAGTTCGAGAAGCCGGCGGCCAGCTTGTCCTGCCAGGCGTCGGTGAACCAGCGCTTGGAGGTGGCCTCGGCGAAGACGTGGAAGGCGCCGGAGGCGGTGCCCATGTACGTCGGCGAGCCGAAGACGATCGCGTCCGAGGCGTCGAGCAGCGCCCACTGGGCCTCGTCGATCTCGTCGACCTTGATCAGGTGCACGGTGGCACCGGCGTCGGCGGCGCCCGCCCGGACGGCCTCGGCGACCACGGTGGTGTGCCCGTAGCCGGAGTGGTAGGCGATCGAGACGACGGGGGTGGGTGCGGTGGTGGACATGGGCATCTCCTTCGGGAGCGGTGGGAACGACAGAAAGAAAAGCACTTTCTTTTCGTAAGCGCAACCTACTGGTTAGCGCTACCCGGGGGTACGCTTGAGACATGGAGACCCCTGTCCGCGCCGGAACAGCGCCACGAGCCACCACCGACGCCGAAGCCACCACCGACACCGCAGCCGAAGCCGCCGCCCTGGACCCCGAGCTGCCCTTCAACGTCTTCGCGCGCGCCTGTCCCTCCCGCGAGACGCTCGAACACGTCACCGGCCGCTGGGGCGGCCTGACCATGGGCGCCCTCTACGAAGGCCCGCGCCGCTTCAACGAGCTGCGCCGGCGCGTGGACGGCGTGAGCGAGAAGATGCTGTCGCAGACCCTGCACGCACTGGAGCGCGACGGCCTGGTGCACCGCGAGGCCCAGAGCACGAACCCGCCCCGGGTCGACTACGAGCTGACCCCCCTGGGCCGCCAGGTGGCCGAGCGGCTGCTGGCCCTGATCCACTTCCTGGAGGACGGCATGCCGGAGGTGCTCGCCGCCCGCACCGCCTACGACGAGACGCGCGGGGCCCGCTGACAGCGGGGGCAGAAGTAGCTGGAGCGGTTCATCCAGGGCCGGCGCCGCATGGGCGTACCGCAGCGGCGGCACGGCTCGTCCTCGCGCCCGTAGGCGTCGAGGGAGCGGTCGAAGTAGCCCGACTCGCCGTTCACGTTGACGTACAGGCTGTCGAAACTGGTGCCGCCGACCGCCAGGGCCGCGGTCATCACGTCCCGGACGTGCCCGAGCAGTTCGGTGCTCTTGGGCCGCGTCAGGGTCAGGGTGAGGCGCTCGTAGTGCAGTCTGGCGCGCCACAGTGCCTCGTCGGCGTAGATGTTGCCGACGCCGCTGATCAGCGACTGGTCCAGCAGGGCGCGCTTGACGGTGCTGCGCTTGGCGCGCAGGGCGAGGTGGTAGGCGCTCTCGTCGAACAGCGGGTCCAGCGGGTCCCGGGCGATGTGCGCGATCACGTCCGGCAGTCCTTCCGCGCTGCCGGGCACGCTGTCGTGGAGCGAGAGCCCGCCGAAGGTGCGCTGGTCGACGAAGCGCAGCTCGGTGCCCCGGTCGTCGGCGAACCGGATCCGGATCCGCAGGTGCCGCTCGTCCGGCGCCCCCTCGGGCTGCACCAGGAGCTGGCCGCTCATGCCGAGGTGGCCCAGCACGGACAGCTCACGGCCGGCCAGCGGCAGCCACAGGTACTTGCCCCGGCGCCGGGGCACCTCGAACGTCTGCCCGGTGAGCCGGGCTGCGAAGTCGGCCCCGCCTCCGACGTGCCGACGCACGGCCCGCGGGTGCAGGACCTCGACCGCGGCCACGGTCCGCCCGGCCACCCAGCGCTCCAGCCCGCGCCGGACGACCTCGACCTCGGGCAGCTCGGGCACGGTGTCTCCTCGACGGGCGGGGTGCGGACGGGAGGGAAGGGGCGGACCCGATCAGCTTAACCGGCCCCCTCGGCCCGTCCGTCGGGCGTCAGGCCGCAGCGCCACAGGCGCTCGGCCTCGGCGGGGCGGCCCTGCTCGGCCAGCAGCTCGGCCAGGTGCTCGCCGGCACTCTCCACGCCCTGGTCGATGAGCCGGCGCAGCTCGTCGGCGCGGCCGTGGCGGTGCAGCAGCCGCGCCAGCTGCTGGTTCCAGAACCGGTGGTCCCCGGAAGCGGCCTGCTGCCCGAGGAGCCGGACCGCCAGGTCCACCTGGCCGGCCCGCTCCAGGGCTTCCGCCATCTCGTGGGCCGCGGACCCCCGCCACGGCGACCCGCCCACCCGGATCGCCTCCTCGAACTCGCCCCGGCGCAGCAGCAGCCCGGCCAGCTCGCTCACCGCCGCCTCGTCCCCGGCGGCCGTCCGGGCCCTCAGCTCGTCCTCGCGGCCCTGCTCGGCGAGCAGTTCGGCCAGCCGCGAGGGCGCCGGCCCCCGGCCCGCGTCCGCATGCGGGGTGAGCAGCTCGATCGCGCGCTCCGCCTCCCCGCGCGCGTGGAGGACGTCCGCCGCCTCGACGGCCGCCTGCACGTCGCCGTCCGCCGCCCGCTCGGTCAGCTCCTCCAGCCGGCCCTCCTTCGCCAGCAGGTGCGCCAGCGTCCAGTCCGTGTCCGGGTCGCCCTGTCCGGCGAAGTCCCGCAGCACCTCCAGGGCTTCCTCGGTCCGGCCCTGCTCGTGGAGCAGGTCCCCCAGGTTCCTGGCGGCCTCGAAGTACCCCTCGTTCGTGAGCTCGTACAGGCGCTCGACCCGCCCGAGGTCCTTCAGGAGTTCGCAGAGCGAGAGGACGAGCAGGTCGTCCTCCTCCTCGTGGCCGCGCTCCAGCAGCAGTTCCAGGATCGCCACCGCCTGCTCGTCCTCCCCCTCGTCCCGCAGGAGTTGGGCGATCCGGCTCCACGCGCCGAGGTCGTCGGGGTCCATCCGCTCCAGGAGCAGGGACCTGGCCAGCCACGGGTCGCCGTACTCGATCAGGTGCCAGGCCGCGCTCTCGTTCCCCGCCTCGGCCAGCTCGAACAGTTCGTCGAAGTCCCAGCCGGCCAGGATCGTCCGGTTCACGTCGGCGGCCGGTCCCTCCGCGCGGTCCAGCCGGTCCGTCATCTCGGCGAGCCCGGCCCCGTCCCCCATCCGCCGGTACAGCTCGGCCGCCTCGCGCACGGCCCACACGCTGCCCGCGTCCGCCGCCTTGCGCAGCAGCGGGAGCCCCGCCGTCAGGCGCTGGCGGGCCACGGCCGCCGAGCCGAGCCGGTGCGCGTCGTCGGCGTCCGCCAGGTGTGCGGCGCACGCGTCCCAGAAGGCGGCGGGCGGTACGGCGCGGCCCGCCTTCCCCACGTGCTGGACCAGGTAGTCCGCGACCCGGTACCCGTCCGGACGGCCGCCCATGCGCAGTCCTTCGGTGACCGGGACGAGCGGCGCGGTGGCGCCCAGCTGGGGCCGGGTCGCATAGGCGAGGGCCTCCTCGAACCAGGCGGCCCCGGCCGACCCCCGCTCCGCCGGGGTGCAGTAGCCCGGCGCCGCCGCGTGCAGCAGTCCGGCGGGCAGCGGGGTACGGGCGCCCAGCACGGCCGCGTCCACCGCGGCGGCCATGATCGCCCGGGCGTACGGGCCGGCGGCCTCCCAGCGGCGGACCAGCTGCGGGGCCGCCGCGATGACCTGGGTCAGGCCGAAGTCCGCCGAGTCCAGGGCGATGCGCAGCCGCGGGTCGTGCTCGGCCGCCTCCCGTGCCCGGGACCGCTCGGCTTCGGTGAAGGCCGCCCCGACGGTGATCACGTGCGCGAGCTTCACCAGGGCCCGCTCGGTGCCGAAGGGGTCCTCGGCCCCGTCCGCGTCGCGGGGCGAGTGCCCGTCCCTGTCCCGGGACCCGTCCCTGTCCCGGGACCCGTCCCTGTCCTGGGACCCGTCGCTCTCCCGCGAGCCGTCCCTGTCCCGCGAGCCGTCCCCGCCCCCGTCCGGGCCGGGCAGCCCGGGCGGAGTGGTCCACGCGTCGTACAGCCGTGGCCAGAGGGTGGCCACCACGAGCACCTCGGGCCCCAGCAGCCGGCGCAGCAGTCCCGCGGTCAGGCCGTGCTCGCCGCCGACGTGGTTCTGGAGCTCGTCCAGCCAGACCACCACCCGGCGGGGCCGTAGCTCCGCCAGTGCCTCCAGCCCGCGGCCCCCCTCCGGGTGGGCCAGCTCCCAGTCGGGCAGCTCCGCCCGGACGGCCTCGTAGAGCGAGCGGGTCTTGCCGACCGAGGAGCCGCCGACCAGCAGGACGAAGCCGCTGCCGGCCCGGACGAGGGCGCGCAGCCCGCCGGGTTCCCGGGTGTCGAGGTCGCGCGGCACGTACGGCGGGAGGCCCGGACCCGGTTCCAGGCCTTCGGCGAGCCGGATCGGCCGGTGCACCCCGAGTGCCACCGGATCGGCATCGGCGAGCCTGACCAGATCGAACGGCAGGGGTTGCGCAGCGGCGGGCCGGGCCGCGCCGATGAAGACGTCGCCCTTCACCCCCACGAACTGGTAGCTGTCACCACCGATCGAGGACTGCTCGATCCTCGCCTCGGAGCGCTCCCGCACCCGCCCCCCCTTTTTTTCCCGCTGCATGGGGACGACCCCGCCGCACCATCGTGCGACGGGGTCGTCCGTGAAGGAAATCGGTTCAGGCCGAGGGCGAGTCGGCGGGGGTCGGCGACCCGCCGTCGGTGACCTCGGCGGCGGCGCCGGTCCCGGCTTCGGCCGCCTTGGCCTGCGCCGCGATCCGCTCGTCCGCGGCCGCGCGGATCGCGCGCCACGCGGACTCGGCCGCCTGCTGTTCGGCTTCCTTCTTGCTGCGGCCGGTGCCGGTGCCGTACGAGACACCACCGACGCGGGCGGCAGCAGTGAAGGTCTTCTCGTGGTCCGGGCCGGTCTCGGTCACCAGGTACTCGGGTACGCCGAGTCCCTCGGCCGCCGTGAGCTCCTGGAGGCTGGTCTTCCAGTCCAGGCCGGCACCGAGGTTCGAGGACTTCTCGATCAGCGGGTCGAAGAGCCGGTGGACCAGCTCCGAGGCCGCGTCGAGGCCCTGGTCGAGGTAGACCGCGCCGATCACCGCTTCGAGGGTGTCGGCCAGGATCGAGGCCTTGTCCCGGCCGCCCGTGCCCTCTTCACCCCGGCCGAGCCGGATGAAGGAGCCCAGTTCGAGCCCGCGCCCGACCTCCGCCAGCGCACGCGAGTTGACCACCGCGGCCCGCAGCTTGGCCAGCTGGCCTTCGGGCAGGTCGGGGTGGGTGCGGTACAGCGTGTCCGTGACCACCAGGCCGAGCACGGAGTCCCCGAGGAACTCCAGCCGCTCGTTGGTGGGCAGGCCGCCGTTCTCGTACGCGAACGAGCGGTGGGTCAGCGCACGCACCAGAAGGGCGGACTCGACCTGATAGCCGAGCCGCCCTTCCAGAAGCGTGTGGGACGAGGCCGCGTTGTTGTCGTCTGCCTGCTTCTTACTGCCGGCAAGTTCGGACATTGCGCCTCTCACCAGCCGCTCAGACCTCGAGGACCTGGCGCTTGTTGTAGGTGCCGCAGCTCGGGCACGCGATGTGCTGCTGCTTCGGCTCCTGGCAACGCTCACACGAAACCAGGGTGGGGACCGCAGCCTTCCACTGCGACCGGCGGTGGCGCGTGTTGCTGCGCGACATCTTCCGCTTCGGAACAGCCACGGCTACTTCTCCTGCTTCTCGGCGGCGCCCCGGACGTCTACGTCAGAAGCCGCGCCGCTCATGTTGTCCTTCTCGTCGTCCTGATCGGCCACGACGAGTCCCTGCAAAGCCGCCCAACGGATGTCGACGGCGTCATGGTGGTGGTCGGGGTCCTCGTTCAGACTGGCCCCGCACTCGGAGCACAGACCGAGACAGTCCTCCCGGCACACCGGCTGCAGCGGCAGTGCGAGCACCACCGCGTCCCGCAGCACGGGTTCGAGGTCGAACAAGCCGTCCTCGACGAAGAGCCTGTCCTCGTCTTCCTCGGCGTCGTCGCCCGGCTCCGCCTTGGGGCGGCCCCGGTCGTCGGCGTCAGGGTACGAGAACATCTCCTGGAAGTCCGTGTCGAGCTCGCGCTCCACGGCCTCCAGACACCTTACGCACTCCCCCAGGGCGGTTGCACGGGCGGTGCCTGTGACAAGCACCCCTTCCATGACCGACTCCAGGCGGAGGTCGAGCTCGATCGGCGCGCCTTCCGGCACTCCGAGGACTCCGTCGATGCCGAAGTCCGCCGGAGCCGCGATCTCGCGGGACAGCCGCTGCATGGCACCAGGACGCCGACCCAGCTCGTGCGTGTCGAACACGAGGGGGTTGCGGTGGTCGAGGCGGGCGTTCAGGGCCGTTCCTGCTTTCGTGAAATCGCTGGATCGCTGCCGTGCGGGCAGCAGGGAGCGCGTCGCGCATGCGCGACCGAACAGCCAGGATACCCGGCGCTTCGCCCTGAGCCCAATCCGGTGGGCGCGACCGCCTAGCGCCCCTGCTCGTAGCGCCGGAGCTGCTCCATGTCGATCATGCTCGTGTCGAAGAAGCTGGTCTCGTCCAGAGCGGGCTGCGCGTGCGGGGCCGGGACGGGGTGCTGCTGGTAGGCGGCGGCGTACGGGTCGGGCGCCTGCGCGTAGCCGGCGGCGGCGTACGGGTCGGGCTGCTGCGACCAGTCCCCGTAGGGCTCCTGGTACGCCTGCTGCTGCGGGTAGGCGTACGTAGCCCACCCGGGCTCCGGCTGCGCCGCCGGTACGGGCTCCGGCCGCGCCACCGGCTCCGGGTCGGGCTCCGCGAGGCCCGCCAGGAAGTCCGCGTCCGCCCCGGCCCCGGTCGAGTGGCCCCGGCCCGGGCGCGGCTGGGGCACCCCGGCGGCGTCCTGGGCGGCGATATGGGCGCCGAGGTCGTCCGAGGGCACCCGGCCGAGCAGCTTCTGCCGGCCGCGGCCGACGGCTTCGAGGGTCTTGGCGAGCACCGCCTCGAACGTGGCCAGCTTGGTGTCGACGTAGTCGTCGGCCTGGCGGCGCCGCAGCTCCGGGTCGTCGCTGCGCTCGGGGGCGTCGGTGTCGGGGCGGCCGTGCTCGTCGTAGCCGGTGGAGCGGCCGAGGAGCTTGTCGCGGCCGCGGTCGACCGAGCCGATGGTCTTGGTGAGGACGACCTCGAAGTTGGCGAGCTTGCTGTCGACGTAGTCGTCGGCCTCGGCGCGGATCGCGGCGGCCTCCTCGCGGGCCCGGGCCAGGATCCTCTCGGCCTCGTCCTGGGAGCGGCGGGCGACCTCGGTGTCGGAGATCAGGCTGCCGCTCCGGGCGTGCGCGGACTGGATGATCCGCTCGGCCTCGCGGTGGGCCTCCTCGACCATCCGGTCCCGGCCGCCGAGCAGTTCCTGGGCCTCGGCGAGGGAGCCGGGCAGCGCCTGGCGCACCTCGTCCAGGAGGGCGAGCAGTTCGGCGCGGTTGACCACGCACGAGGCCGACATCGGCATGGAACGGGCGCCGGCGACCGTCGCGACGATCGCGTCGAGCTTCTTCTGCACGTCCATGGGGACTCGCAACTCTCTCGGCCTCGGTGGCTCCCGAGACGGACGGGACGACTGTACGGCCCCGGGGTGCGCGCCGGACACCGTCCGCCGGGGTCCGGCGGACGGCGGTGCGGGGCTCAGCGGCTGGCCAAACGTTCCATCAGTGCGGTGTGGACGTGCGGGGGCAGCAGGTGCGAGACGTCGCCGCCCCAGGCCGCGACCTCCTTGACCAGCGAGGAGGACAGGAAGCTGTAGGTGGGGATGGTCGGCACGAACAGCGTCTCGACTCCCGACAGGCCCATGTTCATCTGCGCCATCTGGAGCTCGTAGTCGAAGTCGCTGACGGCGCGCAGCCCCTTGACGATGGCGGGGATGTCGCGCTGCTTGCAGAAGTCGACGAGCAGGCCGTGGAAGGACTCGACCTCCACGTTGCCGTAGTCGGCGACGGCCTCGCGGATCAGTTCGATCCGCTGCTCGACGGTGAACAGGCCCTGCTTCGACGGGTTGATCATCACGGCGACATGCACGACGTCGTACAGCCGGGAGGCCCGTCCGATGATGTCGAGGTGTCCGTTGTGGATGGGGTCGAACGACCCCGGACAGACGGCGCGGCGCAAGTGAAGTCCCTCGCTCTCCGGTGCGGGCATCATGACTCTTCGCTGGTGAAGGCGGCGCGACCGTACCAGAGCGTGCCCTCGCCGTACCGCCGGGAGCGGAGCGGCTCGAAACCCTCGGGCCAGGGGAACGCGCCGCTTCTCGTGCTGCGTTCCACGGTGACCAGCGCCGCGTCGGCGATCCAGCCGTTGGCGCGGAGTGTGAGGAGGATCTCCCCAAGATCGCTGTGGGTGACGGCGTAGGGCGGGTCCAGGAAGACGATGTCGTACGGCGCCCCGGACACCGCGGTGGCGGCGACCTGCTCGGCCTTGCCCGCGCGGAACTCGGCGCCCGGCAGGGCCAGGGACCTGATGTTGTCCCGGATGGTCTTCGCGGCGCGCGGGTCGGACTCCACCAGCAGGGTGTGCGCGGCGCCCCGGGAGAGGGCCTCCAGGCCGACGGCGCCCGATCCCCCGTACAGGTCGAGGACGCGGGCCCCGTCGATGCCGTGCAGCGACTCCCACGTGGAGAACAGGCCTTCGCGCGCGCGGTCCGAGGTGGGCCGGGTGCCGGTGCCGGGCGGCACGGCCAGGCGTCGCCCGCCGGCGGTGCCGGCGATCACGCGGGTCATCTGGGGTCCTTCGGTCTGCCGGGGTCACGGCCGTCCCGGCGGGGCGGCCCTCCCCATTGTCAGCCCTTCTCCAGGTACTGCTCCCGTTCGGTGTCCAGCAGGGCGTCCAGGGCGGTCCGCAGGCCGGGCAGTTCGGCGAGGTCCGGATCGGCCCTGACCACGCGGGTGGCCTCCTCGCGGGCCTGGGCGATGATCTCCTCGTCCTCGATGACGGCGAGCATCCGCAGGCTGGAGCGCACGCCCGACTGGGCCTGGCCGAGGACGTCGCCCTCGCGGCGCTGCTCCAGGTCGATCCGGGACAGCTCGAAGCCGTCGAGGGTGGCGGCGACGGCGGCGAGCCGGGCGCGGGCGGCGCTGGCCTCGGGCATCTCGCTGACCAGCAGGCACAGGCCGGGGGCGGAGCCGCGGCCGACGCGGCCGCGCAGCTGGTGCAGCTGGGAGACGCCGAACCGGTCCGCGTCCATGATCACCATCACGGTGGAGTTCGGGACGTTGACGCCGACCTCGATGACGGTGGTGGCGACCAGCACCTTCACCTCGCCGGCGGCGAAGCGCCGCATGACGTCGTCCTTGTCGGCCGGGTCCATCCTGCCGTGCAGCACCCGCACGTCCAGCCCGGCCAGCGGGCCGGCGGCGAGCTGCGCGGCGACGTCGAGCACGGCCAGCGGGGGCCTCTTGTCCGCCTCGTCCTGCGGCGAGGGCTGCTTCTCGCCGTCCGTGCCGCCTTTGCCGCCCTTGCCGCCCTTGCCGTTCCTCGGCTCGTCCTCGCCGTCGCCGATCCGCGGGCAGACGACGTAGGCCTGGTGGCCCTTGTCGACCTCCTCGCGGACCCGTTCCCAGGTGCGGGCGAGGAAGTGCGGCTTGTCCTTGGCGGGGACCACGTGGGTGGCGATCGGGGAGCGCCCGGCCGGCAGCTGGTCCAGGACGGAGGTCTCCAGGTCGCCGAAGACGGTCATGGCGACCGTGCGCGGGATGGGGGTGGCGGTCATCACCAGCAGGTGCGGGGTCCGCCGCTCCCGCTGGGAGTGCCCCTTGGCCCGCAGGGCGTCGCGCTGCTCCACGCCGAAGCGGTGCTGCTCGTCGACGACGACCAGCCCGAGGTCGTGGAACTGCACGGTGTCCTCGATCAGGGCGTGCGTGCCGATCACGATCCCGGCCTCGCCGGTGACCAGGTCGAGCAGTGCCTGCCGGCGCGCGGCGGTGCCCATGGACCCGGTCAGCAGCACCACCTTGGTGCCGACGTCCGAGCCGCCGAGCATGCCGCCCTCGGCGAGCTCGCCCATCATCTCGGTGATCGACCGGTGGTGCTGCTGGGCGAGCACCTCGGTGGGCGCGAGCATCGCTGCCTGCCCGCCGCAGTCCACGACGGCGAGCATCGCCCGCAGGGCCACCAGGGTCTTGCCGGAGCCGACCTCGCCCTGGAGCAGGCGGTGCATGGGGTGCTCGGTGGCCAGGTCGTCGAAGATCTCCCGGGAGACCGCGCGCTGGCCGTCGGTGAGGGTGAAGGGCAGCTTGGCGTCGAAGGCGTCGAGCAGCCCGCCGGGGCTCGGCCGGCGCGCTACGGCGGGCAGCTGGGTGTCGGCGAACCGGCGGCGGGCCAGGGCCACCTGGAGGACGAAGGCCTCGTCCCACTTGAGGCGGTCGCGGGCCTGGGCGACGTCGGCCTTGGTGCGCGGCCGGTGGATCTTCAGCAGGGCCTCGGGGAGGGTGAGCATGCCCCGGCCCTCGCGCAGCGCGGGCGGCAGCGGGTCCACGGCGTCCTGGGCGCCGGGCAGCACCGCGTCGACGGCCTTGGAGATCTTCCAGGTCTCCAGCTTGCCGCAGGCCGGGTAGATCGGGATGAGCCGGCCCGCGAAGGCGTCCACCGCGTCCCGGTCCGTGCCCTCGCCGCCGAGCAGCTCGTACGCGGGGTGGGAGAGCTGGAGGCGGCGGTTGAACATGCCGACCTTGCCGGCGAACATCGCGCGGGTGCCGGGCAGCAGCTCCTTGTGCGGCTTGTGCACGCCGGAGCCGAAGAAGACCAGTTGGAGCCGGCCGGCGCCGTCGGTGATGGTCACCTCCAGGCGTCTGCCGCGGCCGCCGTTGAAGGTGTGCACGCGGGCGTCGGCGACCTGGGCGACGACCGTCACGTGCTCGTCGAGCTGGTCGGCGAGCTCGGTGAGCGGGGTCAGCTCACCGCGCTCGGCGTACCGCCGGGGGTAGTGGTGCAGCAGGTCGCCGACCGTGTGCAGGCCGAGCTGCTCGGCCATCACCTTGGCGGTGGCGGGTCCGAGCGTCTTCTTGAGGGGTTCGTCGAGCGCGGGCACGTGTTCCATTCCACACCATGGCGCTGACAGGCCGGCCGTACGACGGCCCGGTGCGGCGCCCGCGGGCCCTCACTCGACGCCTATGACCAGCGGGGCGCAGTGCCGGCCGCCGCGGTAGGTGACGGTGTCCACGGCGAGGTGGCCCTCCCGGACCCGCGTCTCCAGCCGGGCCGCGAGGGCGTCGGGGGCGTCGGGGCCGAGGACCAGGGTGACCAGCTCCCCGCCGGAGCCGAGCATCCGGTCCAGCACCGCCTCGGCGGTCTCCGGCAGACCAGAGCCGATCACGACCACGTCCCCGTCGATCAGCCCGAGCACGTCGCCGGCCTGGCAGATCCCGGCCGAGGTGAAGGAGCGGCGTTCGGCGACGGCCAGCTCGCCGTAGCGGGTGGCGCCGGCGGCCGCGGTCATGGCGACCACGTCCTCGTCGAAGCTGCCGTCGGGCTCGTGGACGGCGAGGGCGGCCAGGCCCTGGACGGGCGACCGGGTCGGGATGAGGGAGACCCGTACGCCCTCGGCCCGGGCCCGCTCGGCGGCGGCCGCGGCGGTGGCGCGCAGTTCGGCGTCGTTGGGCAGCAGCACGACCTCGCGGGCGTGGGCGCGGCGGATCGCGCCCAGCAGGTCGGCCTCGGACGGCGGCTCGCCGGGCCGCACCGGCACGGTGGTCGCCCCGGCCTCCTCGCACAGTCCGGCCAGGCCCTCGCCCTGGACCACGGCGACGACGGCCCGCTGGACGCGTTCGGGGCGGGCGGCGCGGCGCAGTTCCTCGGCGCCGAAGTGGGTGATGCGGATCCGGTACGGCCGCCCGGCGGCGACCCCGGCCTCCACGGCGGCCCCGGGGTCGTCGACGTGGACGTGGACGTTCCACAGCCCGTCGCCGCCGACGACGACCAGGCTGTCGCCGAGCCGGTCGAGCCGGCCGCGCAGCTCGGCGACGGCCTCGTCGCGGGCCTCCAGGAGATAGAGCACCTCGTACGCGGGCCCGTCCGGTTCCTGGGCGCACGGCTGCGCGTCCCGCGGCACGGGCACCGCCCGGCCGGGGACGGCCTCGGGGGCCGGCTGCTCGCCGGACAGGGCCTGCCACAGCGCGCCGAGCACGGCGACCAGTCCGCAGCCCCCGGCGTCGACCACGCCGGCCCGGCCGAGCTCGGTGAGCTGGCGGGGGGTCTCTTCCAGGGCGGCGCGGGCGGCGTCGTAGGCG
>NZ_JAJAUY010000139.1 GCF_020532625.1 Streptomyces antimicrobicus
CCGTCCCGCCGGAGCCCGCCGCCCCGCCCCCGTAACACCGTCAACTCCGCCCCCGGGCGAACCAGTTGAAACGCGCCACCGACCAGATCAGGCCTTGACTCGGAGCTGTGCCTACCGCTTTGCTGTGCGTGATCACCACCGGGAGTGACCCCGAGGTGACCCCACACCACCCGCGCCAGCGCCGTCCTGGAGGGATTTCCGCGGATGTCGCCCCCGCCGCCGCCCCCGCTCGGCCGCGCCCGCAAGCGGGACGCCCAGCTCTTCGACCCGGCCCTGTGCGACACCGAACTGGTCGACGTACGCGCGCAGTTCACCCAGGGCCGGTGGGCCAAGGTGCGGGCCCTGCTCACCGCCACCGGCGACGACTGGGACCGCCGCGGCCACCGCCTCGTCGTCCTCGGGCAGACCCCGGCCGCCACCGCGTGGGCCCGCGAATGGCTCCTTGCCGAGCCCGACAGCGCCGATGCCCTCACGCTCCTGGCCTGCGCCGCCGTCTTCGACGCCCTGCGCCGCAAGGGCAGCCCCGAGGCCGCCGACCAGGCCTGCCGGCGGGCCGCCGCGCTGCTGCCCGCCGACCCCACCCCCTGGCTCGCGCTGCTCCTGCTCACCCGGACCTACGGCTCCGAGGAGGAGTTCAGCCGGCACTTCGACCAGGTCCGGGCCCGCCACCGCGAGCACCACCACGCCCACCACCTGATGGTCGCCAAGCTCGCCGAACGCACCCCCGCCACCGGCCACGACCCGCTGCACGAGGTCTACGACTTCGCCGCCTGGGCCGCCGAGGAGTCCCCGGCCGACTCCCCGCTCGCCGTCCTGCCCGTGATCGCCCACGCCGAGCGCTACCGCGTGCTCGCCACCCGGCACGGCAGCACCTTCAACAGCACCGGCAGCGCCGCCCAGCACTGGTCGGGCCGCCGGGCCCGCCAGGTGCTGCGCACGGCCTTCGACTGGTGGCTCGAATGGGAACGCGAGGACCACCCCCGCAACCGCGTCGACCTCAACTTCCTGGCCCACGCCAAGCTGTGCGAGGGCCGGCCCGCCGAGGCCGCCGCCCTGTTCCACCGGATCGGGCGGCACGCCACCCGCGCCCCCTGGTCCTACCCGGACCTCGACCCGCACAAGGCCTTCCTCGCCGCGCGCAGCGCCGCGCTCGGCTCCGCCTGACCTCTCACCCCCGGAGAGGCTCCCCCGAAAGGACCACCCGCCATGGCGACGGGCAGATCCAACACGCTCGAAGGCAGCGCAGCGTCCGCTGCCGAGATCCGCACGTACAAGGGCCAGGACCGGGCCCTGCGCGCGGGCCGCCTCGGCACCGCCGGCCTGCTGCTCTCGGTCCTCGCGGCCAGCGCCCCCCTGATGGTGGTGGCCGGCGTCATGCCGCAGATCTTCGGCATGATGGGCATCGTCGGACAGCCCCTGCTGTTCGTCATCCTCGGCTGCGTCCTCGCCCTCTTCGGGGTCGGCTACGCCGAGATGAGCCGGCACGTCCACAACGCCGGGGCCTTCTACGCCTACATCGCGCGCGGCCTCGGCCCCACCGCCGGCGCGGGCGCCTCCCTCGTCGCCCTGGTCGCCTACAGCGCCATGCAGGTGGGCGTCTACGGCATCCTCGGCTTCGAGATCTCCGGCCTCTTCGCCACCTACCTCTCGATCGAGCTGGCCTGGTGGATCCCGGCGCTCGCCGCGGTCGCCCTCACCGGTGTGCTCGGCTGGCTCAAGATCGACCTCAACGCCCGCGTCCTCGGCGTCCTCCTGCTCGTCGAGTGCGCCCTCGTCGTCGTCTTCGACGTCGCCGCCCTGGCCGAGCCCGGCCCGCAGGGACTCTCCCTGCACGCCTTCGACCCCGGCACCCTCTCCGGCGCCGGGCTCGGCACCGCCCTGTGCTTCTGCATCGCCGCGTTCGTCGGCTTCGAGCAGTCCCCGGTCTACGCCGAGGAGACCAGCAAGCCGCACATCGTCGTCTCCCGTGTGATGTTCCTCGCGGTCGGCTTCGTCGCCCTCTTCTTCGCCTTCAGCGCCTGGGCCCTGACCGTCGCCACCGGCCCCGCCGAGATCGTCAAGAGCGCCGCCGAGGGCGGCCCCGCCCTGCTCTTCCAGCTCACCGAGGCGCGCCTGGGCACCGCGTTCACCGACGTCCTGCACGTGCTCTTCGTCACGGGCATGTTCGCCGCCATGCTCAGCTTCCACAACGTCGTCGCCCGCTACGCCTTCGCCATGGGCCGCGAGGGCCTCCTCCCGGCCGCCTTCGGCCGCACCAACCCGGGCACCGGAGCCCCCGCCACCGGCTCGCTGCTGCAGACCGTCGTGGCCGCGCTGGTCGTCGTCGCCTTCGCCGTCGGCGACGACAAGCCCGCCGGGGACCCCACCGTCCCGGTCGGCCACCTGTTCACCTGGATGGGCAGCGTCGGCGCGCTCGGTGTGACCCTCCTCATGGCCACCGCCTCCTTCGCCGTCATCGCCTTCTTCGTCCGCCGCGGCTCGGCCGGTGCCCAGCGATGGCGGCTCCTCGCCGCCGGCGCCGCCGGCCTCGCCCTGCTCGTCATCGTCGGCTACACCGTCAAGGACTTCGGCGTCCTCGTCGGCGCCGCCCAGGGCTCCGCGCTCAGCCGGCTGCTGCCCGGCCTCATCGGGCTCGCCGCGGTCGGCGGCCTCGTCTACGGCGCCGTCCTGCGCTCGCGCAAGCCCGAGGTGCACGCCCGCATCGGCCTGGGCAACGAGGCCTTCCGGCTGGAGCAGGCCGCTTCCGAGGCGGACCCCCGCTGACCGCTCCCGGGCCCCGCTGACCTTCGTAAGAAGCTCGGAACACGCCCCCGGCACCCCTTTCGAAGGGGGCCGGGGGCCTTCGCCGTGCATGGCCGGTTTTGGTACCCACCGCATGCCGTGGTCTCCTGTTGCGAATACAAACATTCGGACGGCCGCACAGGTGATCCCACCCAGCTCCCCTGCGCGCCGGTCCGGGCCTGCCTGTCCCACCCACGAAGGCGAAGTCCCACATGAGTGACCGCACCCTGACGAAGGCGTCGGCGTCCGCGCCGGCCTCCCCGTCGGCGTCCCGCCACGTCGACGCCGGCGACGAGGGCTACAGCAAGGACCTGAAGTCCCGCCACATCAACATGATCGCGATCGGCGGGGCGATAGGCACCGGCCTCTTCCTGGGCGCCGGAGGCCGCCTCGCCGGCGCCGGCCCGTCCCTCGCGATCGCCTACGCCGTGTGCGGAGTCTTCGCCTTCTTCGTGGTCCGGGCCCTCGGCGAGCTGGTGCTCTACCGCCCCTCCTCCGGTGCCTTCGTCTCCTACGCCCGCGAGTTCATGGGCGAGAAGGGCGCCTACACGGCCGGCTGGCTGTACTTCCTGAACTGGTCCACCACCACCGTGGCCGACATCACCGCCGCCGCCACCTACGCCCACTTCTGGGCCATGTTCTCCAGCGTCCCGCAGTGGATCCTCGCGCTGATCGCCCTCGCCGTGGTCCTGACCGCGAACCTGATCTCGGTGAAGTACTTCGGCGAGATGGAGTTCTGGTTCTCGATCATCAAGGTCGCGGCGCTGGTGATCTTCATGCTGGTCGGCATCTACCTCGTCGTCACCGGCCACCAGATCGACGGCCACACCCCGGGCCTGTCCACCGTCACCGACAACGGCGGCATCTTCCCCTCCGGCGTCCTGCCGATGCTCCTGGTCGTCCAGGGCGTCGTCTTCGCCTACGCCTCCGTGGAGCTGTGCGGCGTCGCCGCCGGTGAGACGGAGAACCCCGAGAAGATCATGCCGAAGGCGATCAACTCGATCATGTGGCGCGTCGGCGTCTTCTACGTCGGCTCCGTCGTCCTGCTGGCCCTGCTCCTGCCGTACTCCGCGTACTCCGCCGACCAGAGCCCGTTCGTCACCATCTTCGACAAGCTCGGCATCCCCGGCACCGCGCACGTCATGAACCTGGTCGTCCTCACGGCCGCCCTGTCCTCGCTGAACTCCGGCCTGTACTCCACCGGCCGCATCCTGCGCTCCATGGCCATGTCGGGCTCCGCCCCGAAGTTCACCGCCCGCATGAACAAGGGCAAGGTCCCCTACGGCGGCGTGCTCTTCACCGCGGCCTTCGGCGTCGCCGGTGTCGGCCTGAACTACTGGATGCCCGGCGAGGCCTTCGAGATCGTCCTCAACTTCGCCTCCATCGGCATCCTGGGCACCTGGGCCATGGTCATGCTCTGCTCGCTGCTGTTCTGGCGCCGCGCCCAGCGCGGCGAGGTCGAGCGGCCCGGCTACAAGCTGCCCTGGGCCCCGTACACGCAGATCGTCACCCTGGCGTTCCTCGCCACCGTGCTGGTGCTGATGTGGAGCGACGGCGGCGTCGGCCGCACCACCGTGATGTTCCTGCCGGCCATCGCGGCGGCCCTGGTCGGCGGCTGGTTCCTGGTCCGCCGCCGGGTCGCGGAACTGGCCTCGGCCACCCGCGGCTGACCCGCGGCCACCGTCGCTCCGGGGCCCCGGGCCAGGACACCCTCCTGGCCCGGGGCCCTACGCGTCTCCCGGCTCCCGCAGCACCCGCTGCGCGGCCTCCGCCTCCGCGGCGGCCGGCGACAGCTCGTCCAGGGTGTCGAGCTCGGCGTCGTCCCGCAGCTCCGCCTCCCAGGCGGCGGCGAGCCGCTCCTGCTCCTGCCGCGGCCGCCGCCGCACGTCCTCCCGGTCACCCGGGTCCAGCGCCCCCAAGAACCGCTCCACGTCGTCGCCGGGCATCGCATCTCCTCGCTGAACGCACACGGAACCCCACCCCGGGGCCCACCGCCCAGCATGGACAACACCCCCGACCCACTCCACACGACGCGACCGGCGACCCCCGAAGATCTGCTGAGCCCGCCCCTGGTTCCGGGTGGCCCTACGCGGGGGAGACCAGCCGCCGCACGGAGGCGCTGACGATCTCCTCGACCTCCGGCGGCGTGCCGCCACCCCAGTGCGGGCCACCCCGCAGCAGTTTCCCCCGCAGTTCCTCCGCCAGGAGCAGCCGTTCCCCGCCCGTCGGCGCCTTCGCGATCCGGCGACCCCAGCGGACGGTGTCGACCACCGCGGACTTCATCGCCTCGTAGGCGAGGTAGTACTCCATGTCCTCCGACCAGCCCACGCGGCACTCCGCCGGCGCTGCTGCGTGCCAGCCGGCCAGGACACAGGACCTGTCCGCCGCCGAGTAGCCTGTCTTGTGCAGATGATCGGCCAGGTCGTACACCGGGTCGCCCCACAGAGCGAGCTCCCAGTCGATGAAGACGACACCGTCCTCGGTGAGGATCATGTTCTTGCGGTGGAGGTCCGCGTGCAGGAGCCGGAACGGTCGCTCGGAGAGCTCGCGCCCGGCCCGTTCCGCCAGGAGCGCACACGGGTCCGCGGGGACCCCGAGATCCTGGTACAGCGCCTCCAGCGGCCCGTCCGCGCGGTCGCGGATCGCCCGGACGACGTCGAGCAACCGCAAGGCGAACGCCTTCGTGTCCCCCTCGGCCGGCCAGCCGGACGGGAGGGCGGGCAGGGCGGACCCCGGAACGCGCAGCATCTCACCGAACAGCCGGGTGACGCCGCTGACGACCCCGCCCGGCAGGCGCGCACCCGCGTCAGGGGCGAGATCGTGGACCAGGCGTCCCTCCACGAACTCGTGGATCTGGAACTCCGGCTCGGCGCCCGCGTACAGGAGCCGGGGCGCCCGCGACACATAGGGCCGGATCGCCTCCAGCAACGCCGGCTCGGGCCAGAGGGTGAGGTCCATGGGCTCGGACCTGGACCCCGGGGTACGGACGAGCACCGGGCCCGTGGCCGTGTCGACCCGGACGTTGTGGTGGTAGAAGCCGGCCAGCGACCCCTCGTGCGCGCGTGCCTTCTCGTACAGAGCTAGGGCGTCCATGACTTTCTCCCTACCCAGGGCGCCAGGATTCGAGCGACACGCGCCTGGGTCATCTCCGGTGCGCCGCCCCACACCGTCCGGGCGACGTTGAGCTTGCGCGCCAGCCGGCCCGTGAGGAACGCGCGCCCGGACTCGTCGGCGTCGGCGAGCTGTTTGGCATAGCGCACCGTGTCGACGATGGCCGACTTGATCCGCTCGTGGGCCAGGTAGAGGTCGAGATCCTCGGCCGGCCCCGCCGTGCAGGCCGCCGGGAGCCGTTCCTGCCACAGGCGCAGCACCTCGGCCCGCTGTCGGTCCGGATAGTCCATCTTGTGGAAGTGGACGGCGACCTCGTACAGCGGGTCGCCCCACAGCGCGAGCTCCCAGTCGAGGAACCAGGTCAGCCCGTCGGAGACGATCATGTTCTTGCGGTGCAGGTCCGAGTGCAACACGGCGAACGGCCGCGAAGTGAGCGTGTCCCACCGGCGTTCGACGACGGCCAGCGGCTGCTCGGGGATGCCGAACTCCTCGAACGCGTGCCCGTACTCGTCGCGATGGGTGTCGTACACCCGCTGGGTCAGGGCCGCGAGCCTGCGACCGAACGCGGCGCCGTCGCCCGACTCCGGCCAGTCGGAGGGGAGCGCCGGCGCCTTCTCCCGGGGGATGCGGACCAGCTGCGCCATCAGTGCCACCACGTCGCCCGTCACATGGGCGGGAACGGCGCTGCCGCGCGGTGAGAAGCCGTCGAGCACCCGCCCCTCGACGAAGTGGTGCACCTGGAAGCGGGGCTCGAGCGACACGTGGCGCAGCCCCGGCACCTGTCCGACGTACGGCCCGATGCAGGACAGCACGTCCTCCTCGCGCCACACCCGGACGTCCATGGTGTCGGCCGCTTCCAGCGGGATGCGGACGTTGACCTTGCCCGCGTCCGTGAGGAGCCCCACGTTGCGGTTGTAGTAGCCCGCCGCGGCCTCGCCGGCCCCCAGCGCCCGCTCGTACAACGCCAACCAGTTCACGCGTCCTCCCCGAGGAACATCGACAGGACGGCCTGCGTGCGTTCCTGCAGCTCGGCCGGCGTGCCGAGGGGGCGGACGCGGGGACGCGCCCGCTCCGCCAACGCGTCCAGTTCCGCGCCGCCCAGGCCGAGCCGCTCGGCGGCGCCCCCGATCGCCAGGATCAGCGACGGGTACACCTCGCACTCCTCGAACTCGCGAGCAGCATGCAGCAGCAGCTCCTTCGCCGCAGCGCGCTCGTCACGCCGGTACAGCAGGAACGCCCGGAACATGTCCGCCCGGGCCCGCCCCGAGCGGTAGCCCGCCCGGTCCAGCGCCTCGTTGGCACTGAGGTACGAGGAAGCGGCCCGCTCGTACTCCCCGAGCCGCGTCTGGGCCATCGCCATGGCGGTGAAGGCCTTGCCCATCTCGTGCTGCGCGCCCAGGTCCCGCTGCACCTCCAAGGCCGCGGCGGCTGCAGGTACCGCCGCCACCGGGTCGGTGAAGGCGTACAGCTCGGCGTGGTTGGTGCGTACGTTCGCCAGACCGATGACGGAACCCGCCGCCCGGTACTCCTCCTCGGCCGCGGCCAGGAGCCGTGCCGCGCTGTCGAAGTCCATCAGGAAGCGGTGCCCGAGATGCATCAGCCGCTTCAGGTCCCCCCGGGTCGACGCGTCCCCGGGGGAGCAGGTCCCGTACACCTCTTCCGCGAGGGCGAACGCGCTACGGAAGTCGCCCTGCCACATGCGCAGGTCCGCCACGCAGAACCCGGCGGCGGCCCGTGCCTCCCCGTCGTGCTCCTCCCAGACCCGCTCGAAGATCGAGGCGGCCAGCGCGCTCTGCCCGGCGATGCGCCGGGCGTTCGCCCCGGCCAGGGCGAGCCGCGCCGCGACGAGGGAGCGCACGGGACGGTCCAGCCGCGGAGTGAGCTCGATGGCGCCGGCCGCGTCACCCTGGTCCAGTCGTGCCTCGGCTTCCAGGCAGTCCGCGGCGTCCCGCAGGTCGACGAGAGGCCCGTGATCGGCGGTGGCCGGCTCCGCGGCCACCGGCGCCACGGCGAGACGGTCCCGCAGGTCCTTGACGATGCCGTCCACGGCCTGCCTGCCGTTGAGGACGACGGCCCGGTCCGCGTGCCGCAGGATCCGCTCCGGCGTGATGTCCTGTGCGTGCAGACCGTGGAACACCGCCTCGCGCAACGGTGACAGGCGCGCCAGCCCGCGGCTTCGCGCCGCCCCGCGCTCCATCCGGTCGGCCAGGTCCTCCCAGTGCGCCCGCAACGTGCTGTGCACGTGCCGCTGGACGGCAGGCGAAAGGTGCCGTTGCAGTGCGCCGATCATGAGCTGGTGCAGCCGGTACCAGCCCTCGGGGAGGGGATAGGCAAACGAGTACGCGGTGAGTGATTCCCAGAGCAGCAGATTGGTCGGCAGGTCGAAGGCGCGGCCGACCGCCTGGAACACACCGACGTCGAAGGTCCTGGCCGCACTGAGCAGCTCCAGGATCCGCACCTCGTCCGCCGCGACGTGCTGGAGGAAGCGCTGGACGATCTCCTCGGCGGTCCCGGTGTGCCCGGGCCGGGCCGGATTCTGCAGATGCGTGTCCACGGCCAGGTGCAGATAGAACGGTACGCCCGCGCTGGCCTCGGCGATCGAGCGCTGCCGTGGGATCTCGGTGATGCCGGCCTGGGCGAGGAGGTCGAGCCGGGCGGCCATGGGCAGCCCGTCGATGTCCGAGCGGCGGATGACCGACTCCCACTCCGCGTCGTAGGCCGCCCAGCGCAGCGGTTCGCGGCTGGCGAGGACGGTGAGTCCGCCGTGCAGCTGGCCGAGCAGGTCGCGCAGCCACGCGTCGGAGCCGTAGGCGCGACCGCCCGGGAGCGGGGTGGGGACGAGGGCCTCGTAGGCGTCGACGTAGACGACGTACTGACGGTCCGCGGCCGAGGCCCGCAGTTCCTCGGCGAACAGGTACGACACCGCGTGGCTCAGTTCGGCGTTGCTCAGACCGTCGAGCTCCTGAAGGGTCGGATCGTTCTCGATCCGCTGGCGGCGCTTGCGGTTCTTGATCGCCCGTCCCGTGAGCCGCACGAGCCCGGCGGCCGTGCCGAACACCGGCAGCCCCATGGCGTCGTCGAGGATCTTGGAGAGGACCTCACTCTCCTCGGCGAACGGCGTGGTCCTCGGATTCAGCTGGAGCTGCGGGTGGACCCGTTGCCACAGGACCGCGTACGCGATGTCGAACCGGTCGAACTGGACGCCTTGCGAGCCGAACTCCACACGGAGCACCGCCAGCGCGTCCTCCTGCTGCCGCATGGTGGGCAACTGCAGATCGAGCCGCGCCGTCCGGTAGGTGTCAGGGGTGCGGTTGCGTAATTCCTGGAGCAGCCGTGACTTCCCGATGCCGCCGACACCGACGACGTTCAGGATCCGGGGCCGGTCCGCGATCTCCCGCAGCTCCTCGTCGTAGGCCGCGAGGGTTCCCTCCCGGTTGAAGAACTGCCGCTGCAGAGCCGAGACCCGTCGGTACTGCGGCCTGATGGGCATGGTGACCTCCCCCACGTCGCCGTCCACATGCGAAGGGCAGGCTAGCGGCGATCCGCGAACCGCTGAAAGGCTTTACTGACCCCGCCCGGATCGGCCCGAACGCGCTCTCGTCCTCGTCCCGGACATGCAAAAAGGCCCCACATCGGTGGGGCCTTTTCCGCTGGTGTCCGAGGGGGGACTTGAACCCCCACGCCCGATAAAGGGCACTAGCACCTCAAGCTAGCGCGTCTGCCATTCCGCCACCCGGACAAGGTGTCTGTCTCGCGTCCGCTGCGGGCCGCTCCGACGAAGAGAACATTACCAGGGTTTCGGAGTGGCTCGATCACGGGTACGTCCCGGGGCCCTCGAGGGTCCTGGCGCGGGACGGTCTTGGGTGCGGGCGGGTGGGGCGCGAGGATGGGGGGAGGGCCGGCAGCGGCCGGCCGATCAGTGGGAGGAAGCAGCGTGAGCGAGTCGAGCACCGGCAGGACCGTCACCGGCGAGGACGAGGTCGTCGACCTCTGTCGGGACCTCATCCGGATCGACACCAGCAACTACGGCGACCACTCCGGCCCCGGCGAGCGCAAGGCGGCCGAGTGGGTCGCCGAGAAGCTCGCCGAGGTGGGCCTGGAGCCGCAGATCTTCGAGTCGCACAAGGGCCGGGCGTCGACCGTGGCGCGGATCGAGGGCGAGGACCCGTCACGGCCCGCGCTGCTGATCCACGGCCACACCGACGTCGTGCCGGCCAACGCCGCCGACTGGACGTACGACCCGTTCTCCGGCGAGATCGCCGACGGCTGCGTCTGGGGGCGGGGCGCCGTCGACATGAAGGACATGGACGCCATGACCCTGGCGGTCGTCCGCGACCGGCTGCGCAGCGGCCGCAAGCCGCCCCGGGACATCGTGCTGGCCTTCCTCGCCGACGAGGAGGCCGGCGGGGTCTACGGTGCGCGCCACCTGGTCGACAAGCACCCCGGGCTGTTCGAGGGGGTGACCGAGGCGATCGGCGAGGTCGGCGGCTTCTCGTTCACCGTCAACGAGAACCTGCGGCTGTACCTGATCGAGACCGCCCAGAAGGGCATGCACTGGATGCGGCTGACCGTGGACGGCACCGCCGGCCACGGCTCGATGACCAACAACGACAACGCCATCACCGAGCTGTGCGAGGCGGTCGGCCGGCTGGGCCGGCACCAGTTCCCGGTCCGGGTCACCAAGACCGTGCGGTCCTTCCTCGACGAGCTCTCGGACGCCCTCGGCACCCCGCTCGACCCGGAGGACATGGACGCCACCCTCGCCAAGCTGGGTGGCATCGCCAAGATCATCGGCGCCACCCTGCGCAACACCGCCCAGCCGACCATGCTCGGCGCGGGCTACAAGGTCAACGTGATCCCCGGGCAGGCCACGGCGCACGTCGACGGCCGGTTCCTGCCGGGCTACGAGGAGGAGTTCCTGGCCGACCTCGACCGGATCCTCGGGCCGCGGGTCAAGCGCGAGGACGTGCACGGGGACAAGGCCCTGGAGACCGACTTCGACGGCCGTCTGGTCGACGCCATGCAGGGCGCCCTCAAGGCCGAGGACCCCATCGCGCGGGCGGTGCCGTACATGCTCTCGGGCGGTACGGACGCCAAGTCCTTCGACGACCTCGGCATCCGCTGCTTCGGCTTCGCGCCGCTCCAGCTGCCGCCGGAGCTGGACTTCGCCGGGATGTTCCACGGCGTGGACGAGCGGGTCCCGGTGGACGGGCTGAAGTTCGGGGTACGGGTGCTCGATCGATTCATCGATAACTGCTGAGATTCGGGAAGGTGTGCGCATCTCACCGGGAAGAGTGAATGCGCTCATACGCTCGTAGCCCTGGTGGGACCTCCTCGTTACAGGTGGTGCGGTCCGCGGCTGGGACCGCATTGCCTACTAGGAGGAATGATGATCAAGAAGGTTGTCGCTGCCGCGGCTGCCACCGGTGGTCTGGTTCTCGCGGGTGCGGGCCTGGCTGTCGCCGACGCCGGGGCCCAGGGTGCCGCTGTCGGCTCCCCGGGTGTCCTGTCCGGCAACGTCGTCCAGGTTCCGGTCCACGTTCCGGTGAACGTGTGCGGCAACACGATCAACGTCATCGGTCTGCTGAACCCGGCCTTCGGCAACACCTGCATCAACAACTGAAGCAGCTGAAGTCCCGGGCCCCGGAGCGCATCCAGCGCTCCGGGGCCGCCGGGTTTTCGGCTTGTTTTCCGTCAAGTGATGCGGTGTCGGCAAGGGCAAGTGCAAGGGGGCGAGGAACAACAGATGCAGGTGCGACGAGTGGTGGCGGCCCGCAGGACGCTGGTCACCGTGGCGGCCGTGGGCGGTGCGCTCGCGGCCGGTGGGGGGTACGCGCAGGCGGACGCCGGTGCGCAGGCGAAGGCCACGAACTCCCCGGGCGTGCTGTCCGGGAACTCCGTCTCGGCACCGGTGCACGCGCCGGTGAACGTGTGCGGCAACACCGTGAACGCGGCGGGGGCCCTGAACCCCGCCTTCGGGAACCGGTGCGGCAACGGGCCCCAGGGGCACCCGGGCCAGCCGGGGAACCCGGGGCAGCCCGGGAATCCCGGGCAACCGGGGCAGCCTGGACAACCGGGTCAGCCCGGGCATCCGGGCCATCCGGGTCAGCCCGGGAACCCTGGTACGCCGGGGCACCCTGGGCACCCGGGTCACCCTGGGCACCCCGGTCACCCGGGTACGCCGGGTCACCCCGGTAACCCGGGCCACCCTGGCGGGCCGGGCGGCGACGACTGCGAGCCCGGCAACCCCGGCAACCCCGGTCAGCCGGGTAACCCCGGCAACCCCGGTCAGCCGGGTAACCCCGGCAACCCGGGTCAGCCTGGAAACCCGGGCAACCCCGGTAACCCGGGTCAGCCTGGGAACCCCGGCAACCCGGGTAACCCCGGTAACCCCGGCAACCCGGGCCAGCCCGGTAACCCCGGCACCCCGGGTACGCCCGGCACCCCGGGCCAGCCCGGTACGCCCGGCACGGGTCCCGGTGCCGGCGTCACGCCCGTGACGCACCCGGGCGGCGGCAACACCCCGGGCGCGCACGGCGCAGGCGCCGGCGCGCACGGCGGTGGGGAGCTGGCCGAGACCGGTGGCAGTGACGCCCTGGGCGTCGCGGTGCCGCTCGCCGGCGGGCTGCTGCTCGGTGGCGCGCTGCTCTACCGGCGGGCCCGCAGCACCGTCTGACGGCGTCCCGCCGGCCGTCACGGCGGCGGGGCGCAGGACGGGGAGCGCAGGAGGCGGGACGCGGGTCCCGGGGGCCACCCCGGGACCCGCGTCCTCACCACGTGGCGCGGATCTGGCGGATGATGCGGCGCCGCAGCCGCACCCGCCGGCTGCCGTCCCGCATCAGGGTCAGCCGGTCCAACTCCCAGTTCCCGTACTCGGCATGGTCGGTCAGCAGGCGGGTCGCCTCCTTGCGGGGAACCCCGCGAGGCACGTACACGTCGACAAATTCGTATTCCGGCATCGCATCTATTGTGCGGGCACCGGCCCGCTACGGATAGCGTCTGCACTATGTCTGATGCCGCTCTGCCCACCGTTGCCGAGGTACGTGCCGCCGCCGAGGCGGTCAAGGCCGCGCTCGACCGTCACCTGGCCGCGGTCGAGAGCCGCTCCGGGGCCAAGGACCCTGCCGTACAAGCCGCGTTCAACGAACTCGCCGCGACGGCCGAGGCCTACGACGAGCTGCTCTACGAGGTGTACGACGAGGTCATCCCCTTCGAGATCCCGGAGGGCGAGGACGGCGTCCCGTACACCGGACCCGCCGAGCCCACCGCCTTCAGCGTGTTGATCCGCCGCGACTACGCCGTCGTCGAACCGCAGCGGCTCGTCGCCCAGGCGGAGCGGGTCGCCGCGCACGACCAGGACGCCGAACTCCTGCACGACGGCGGTACCGCCGGTGCGCTCGGGGTGCTGTTCGGCGAGTACGAGGTGGACGAGATCGCCTCGCGCTACAAGGAGTTCGGGCTGGAGGAGGGCGACTCCACGCTCTGGATCACCGCCCTGGAGGAACCCGCCGAACCGGGGGAGTGGCTGGCCACCCCCTTCGACCAGGCCGATCCGGAGACCGTCCTGCACCGGTTCGACGTCAGCTCCGTCTTCGACGAGGAGGAGCTCTACGACGAGGTCGACGAGGAAGACGAGCACGAGGACGACGACCTGGAACTCGCCGACCGCTGACCGGCCGGCGCACGCGCCCGCCCCCTACCGCACCGCCCCTGGAGCCGACGCGCGGGCTCCAGGGGCGGTGGCGCGTCCGCACGCCCCCTGCGGCTCCTACGCCTCCTACGCCTCCTGCGGCTCCTCGTTCGCCGCCGCCGCCAACCCCCGCAGCAGCCCGGTCAGCCGCGTGGTGCGCGGCTTCGGGGTGCCCTCCGCCACGGCCCGCGGCAGGGCCTGGTCCACGCCGTGGACCACCGACAGGTGCCGTTCGGCCCGGCCGAAGGCGGTGTAGACCCAGTCCCGCGACAGGGCGTCCACGGCGTCGCCCGGCAGGACCACCACCACGGCCGGCCAGCGGTCGCCGACGGCCTGGTGGGCGGTCACCGCCCAGCCGTGCCGCACCGCCGACTCCACCAGGTCCTTCGGTACGACGACCCGGCCGCCCGCGCCCGGACAGTCGAGGTGGAGCCCCTCGGCGTCGGCCGCGACCACCTGCCCGGCCACGGCCCGGCCGGGGGAGGGGACGTGCACGACCCGGTCGCCGGGGTCGAAGCCGCCGAAGCGGCCCGGGCCGGGGTTGAGGCGTTCCTTGAGGGCGGCGTTCAGCGCGCGGGTGCCGGCCGCGCCGGCGTGGCCCGGGGTGATCACCTGGACGTCCTGCGGCGGCAGGCCGAAGGCGCGCGGCACCGACTCCACCACCAGCTGCACCGTGCGGTGCACGGCCTCGGCGGCGTCGCGCACCGGCACGATGACGACCTCCTTGCCGGGGGCGTCGACCTGGTTCAGCTCGCCGATGCCGATCCCGGAGACGAGCTCGCCGATCGGGCCGGGGTCGGGCGTGCGCGAGGCCACCACCGGGCAGGCGCGGGCCGCGAGCAGATCGCCGAAGACCCGGCCGGGGCCGGCCGAGGCGAGGACGCCCGGGTCGCCGGAGAGCACCAGGCGGGCGCCGTCCGGCACCGCTTCGACGAGGGCGGCGGCGCTCTCCACGTCGAGCTGGGGGGCGTCCGTGACGATCAGCAGGTCCAGCGGGAACTGGCCCTCGGCGTCCCGGCCGGGGCCCTCGGTGCGCGCGAGCAGCCCGGCGACGGTCGCCACCCCGGCCGCGGCGGGGTCCGGGATCCGGTCGCGCAGGGCGGGGCTGTGGGTGGCGAGCCAGGCGTCCAGACCGAGCTCGCGGGCGGCCGCGAGCAGGGCCAGGGGTTCGGCGCGGGCGGCCTCGCCGCCGGTGTGGGCGACCAGGCCGTGGGAAGCCACGGCCCGGACGAGCTCGGCGGCGGAGCGGCTCGGCGCCGCGGCGGCGGCCTTGTCCCAGTCCTCGGGGGCGCCGGTGGCGCCGGTGGCGTCCGGGCCGGCGAAGGTGTTGGCGATCCGGGCCAGGCCGTCGGCGAGGCTCTCCTCGGCCAGGGCGGCGGACTCGAGTCCGACCAGCACCCGCACGGGCGGCTCCTCGTCCTCCCCGGCGGACTCGCCGAGCGGCTCCTGGAACACCAGGACGGTGCCCTCGCCGACGGCCGCCTCCAGCGCGGCCTCCGGGTCCGGTACGCCGTACTGGGCGAGGGCCTTGTGCAGGACGGGCGCCTCCAGGGCCGTGTGACCCTTCAGCCCGGCCTGGTCCAGCAGCCAGCCCAGCAGGGCCTGGGCCCGGCGCGGGTCGTCGGGGCCGCAGGCGGGGCCGAGCAGGGCCCGGGCGAAGCCGTCGGCCTGGGTGGGGCGGACACCGGGCACCGCCAGGAGCCGCCAGGGGTCCTCGGCGAGGGCCTGTCCGGCGCCCTCGCCGAGCGCCTCGGCGGTCCGGGCGGCCAGGGCCTGCGGGGCGCCGCCGCGCGCGAGCACGGCCGCGACCTCCTCCACCAGGGCCGCGGCGGGGGCGGCGGGGGCGGCAGGAGCCACGGGCTGGCGCGGCGCGGGCGGGGGAGTCGGGGCCCGCCGGGCGGCGGGCGCGGGCGCCTCGTCGAAGTAGCGCGAGGCCGGCTTCTCGCCGCTCTCCACCGCGCGTACGGCGGCCAGCAGGTCGGCGGCCTTGCCGCTGAGCTTGGCCCCGGCGTCGATCGGAGCGGTCCGCTCCGCCTTGCGCCGCTCGATCCGCTCCCGTTCGACGCGCTGAGCCGCCAACTCGGCCGCGGCCTCACTCAACTGCCCCGCGCCGCCCCCGGCCGCCGCGTCCGCCGCCGCACCTCCGGCGTCCCCGCCTTCGGCCGCC
>NZ_JAJAUY010000014.1 GCF_020532625.1 Streptomyces antimicrobicus
GCCGTACGCGCCCGAGGTCGCGGTCGGGCTGTACGGGGACGCGGTCGGCACGGGACCGCCGGCCCCGCCCGGCACGGAGTCCTCCGCGTCCAGGTCCAGCAGCCGTACGGCCGCCCGCGAGGCCTCCTCCACCAGCGGGGCCGGGAGCCAGCCGGGCACGCCCAGGGCGGCGCCGAGCTCCGCCGCGACCGCCTCCGGCGTGGGCCGGTCCGCCGCGGCCTTGGCCAGGCAGGCCCCGACCAGCGGCACCAGCGCGGCCGGGACGTCCGTCAGGTCCGGCTCCTCGTGGACGACCTTGTACAGCAGCGTGGCCGAGTTGTCCCCCGAGAACGGCGGGCGGCCGGTCGCGGCGAAGGCCAGCACCGCGCCCAGGGAGAAGATGTCCGAGGCGCCGGTGACGCCCTTGCCGAGGATCTGCTCGGGCGACATGTAGCCGGGCGAGCCGATCGAGACCCCGGTGGAGGTCAGCGAGGCCGTGCCGTCCGTGGCCCGGGCGATGCCGAAGTCGATCAGCCGGGGGCCGCCCGCCTCGCCTCCGGCCCCGCCGGCCGTGCCGAGGGTGAGCAGCACGTTCGAGGGCTTGACGTCCCGGTGGACCAGCCCGAGCCCGTGCACGGCCACCAGCGCCCGCGCCAGGCCCGCGCCGATGGCCCGTACCGTCGGCTCGGGCAGCGGGCCGTGGGAGGCCACCGCGCGGTCCAGGGAGGGCCCGGCGACGTAGCCGGTGGCCACCCACGGCACCTCCGCGTCGGGGTCGGCGTCCAGGACCGGCGCGGTCCACTCGCCGCCCACCCGGCGGGCCGCCTCCACCTCCCGGCGGAAGCGGGTGCGAAATTCCGTGTCGGTCGCGAAGTGCGGGTGGACGATCTTGACCGCGACCGTCCGGCCGCCCGCGCTGCGGCCCAGGTAGACCCGGCCCATCCCGCCGGCACCGAGCCGGCCCAGCAACCGGTACGGCCCGATCGCGCGCGGCTCCCCGGCCTCCAGCGGCTGCATGGCTCCCCCTTCACGTCGACGGCCCGGTGGCTCCCCCGTCGGATGCACACCGGACGACGGTTGCGTGTCCGATACATGGCGGATGCACGACGACACGCACCCTAATGCCACCCCGCTGCGCGCCGCCGCTCCTTGCGTGACACGGTGATCCCCATGAGATCCACGACCGCTCCGGCGGCCTTGGCCGCCGCCCTGCTGACGGCCCTGATATCCACCCTGCTCACCGGCTGCTCCGGCAAGGGCGACAAGGTGAGCTACGACACCCCCGCGGCCCGCTCCCAGAGCGCCTCGCGCAAGCAGCCGACCGAGGCCGAGCGGCGCGCGCAGGAGCTGACGCAGCTGCCGACCGGGCCGCAGGCGCAGTGGGCGAAGGAGACGGACGTCGACGGTGGCACGACCATCAGTGTGACGACCCTCGTGGGCAGGAAGTCCGGTTTCACCGGTCAGGTGTGGGTGTGGGTGCCGCGGCAGTACTTCGAGCCGAAATACAGCATGAGCGGCTTCCCGGTGATGATCGCCCTGCCGGGCGGCAAGGGCTTCCCCAAGACGTACTGGACCCAGCCGGGGCTGGGGCTGCAGACCGGTATCCACAAGTGGTCGCAGGAGGGCACGAGCCAGCCGTTCATCGTGGTGATGCCGGTGCTGAACCCGAGCAAGGAGTACTACCAGGACGGCAGTGACATCCCCGAGCAGGCCAAGATGGGAACGTGGCTGTCGGAGGACGTGCCGCAGCTGGTCAAGGAGAATTTCCGCACCTTCAAGTCCCGTGACGGATGGGGGTGGATGGGCTCCTCGTCGGGTGGTTTCGCGGCGCTGAAGTTCGTCCTGCAGAAGCCCGAGCAATTCAAGGCCGTCATCGCCTCGGGTCCCGACACCCGGCCCGACTCCCCGCTCTGGAAGCACTACGAGAAGGAGAAGCAGGCGAACAATCCGGAGAAGCTCGCCGCGGCGCTGATCGAGAAGGGCGGGCCGGATGTGTACGTCGCCTTCCAGGTGGGCACGCTGGAGCCCGCGATAATGCCGAACATCAAGAATTTCATCAAGAATTACGGCCATGGCCCGATCAAGACCAACCTTCAGGTGATCAAGGACGGCCAGCACGACGCCAAGAGCTACATCCGGGGCATGGGCGAGGGCACCATGCAGTGGTACAGCCAGTGGTTCCAGGCGCCGATCGCCACGCCGTAGCCGCCGCTCAGGCCGTCGCCGCCGGGGCCAGCAGCCGGACGTCCACGTCGGCCGGGAATCCCGTCGTCGGACCGGTGCGCCGCGCGAACTCCCGTACGCCGGCCAGCTGGTCGGCCCCGAAGCGGAAGTCCAGCGTGGTGAAGTAACGCTCCAGCAGCTCGGCGTCGAAGGCCTCCCAGCGGGCCGCCTGCTCCGCCACCTTGGTGACCTCCTCCAGGGACAGGTCACGGGAGGCGAGGAAGGCCTCGTGCACCTGGCGGACGGTCTCCGGCTCGCGCTCGGCGTACTCCCGGCGGGCGGCCCAGACCGCGAAGACGAACGGCAGCCCGGTCCACTCCTTCCACATCGTCCCCAGGTCGTGGACCTCCAGCCCCAGCCGCGGGGCGTCGTGCAGGGACGCGCGCAGCGCCGCGTCACCGATCAGGACGGCCGCCTCCGCCTCCTGCATCATCAGCCCGAGGTCGGGCGGGCAGGAGAAGTAGTCGGGGTGCACGTCGTAGCGCTCGGCCAGCATCAGCTGGGCCAGCCGGACGGAGGTGCGGGAGGTGGAGCCGAGGGCGACCCGGGCGCCGTCGAGCTGCGCCAGGGGCACCTGGGAGACGATCACGCAGGACATGACGGGGCCGTCGCAGCCGACCGCGAGATCGGGGAAGGCCACGAGATCGTCGGCGTTCTTCAGGAACTCCACCAGAGTGATCGGCGCGATGTCGAGCTCCCCGGCCACCAGGGACGCGCTGAGCTTCTCGGGGCTGTCCTTGGTCAGCTCCAGGTCCAGCAGAGTGCCGGTCCTGGCCAGGCCCCAGTAGAGCGGGAGACAGTTCAGGAACTGAATGTGGCCGACCCGGGGCCGGCTGCGATTGGCGTCCACGTGGTGAGACTAGACCCCGGCCCGCGTCAGCATCCGGGCGGGTCTCAAACGTCCGGGTGACGTGATCTTTCCCTCTGGTCTCCCAACGACCCCGCGTGCTACGCTCGAAGCAAGTTGCAGTTTGGTTTCCCTTGCAGTACGGAGCCTGCGGAGCTTGTGACCGCGGGCTTTTGTAGTTTTCAGACTTCTTAGCAGGTTCTGGAGCAGGGCGACCCTTTGGCCCATAGGAGGGCTCATGGCTACCGGAACCGTGAAGTGGTTCAACGCTGAAAAGGGCTTCGGCTTCATCGCCCAGGACGGCGGCGGCCCGGATGTCTTCGTCCACTACTCCGCGATCAACGCGTCTGGCTTCCGCTCCCTCGAGGAGAACCAGACCGTCACCTTCGACGTCACCCAGGGCCCGAAGGGCCCGCAGGCCGAGAACGTCGTTGTGGGTTGATCTTTTGATCTGAGCAAGACCCAAGGAGCCCCGCCGATCGGCGGGGCTCCTGCCTTTTGCGCTCAGGCCTTGCGGGACGGGGCCACGGAGGGCTTCGGGGACTCCTTCGGCTGGTCGGCCGGGGCCGGCGTCGGGGTCGGCGTGGGCGTCGGCGTAGGCGTCGGCGCGGGAGCCTTGGTGACCGTGAGGTCGAAGATCTTCTCCAGGCCGTCCGCGGTCCTCAGCCGCAGGTGGTACGTGCCCGGCTCCGCCGTGGCCGAGGTGAACAGCTCCGGCAGGGTGACCAGGCCGTTCCTGTCCGTGGCCGGCAGCTCCAGGCTGCGCACCTCCTTGCCGTCCTTGTCCTTGAAGAACGGCCCCGACCCGGCGACGACCCACTTGTCCGTCGCCCTGTCCTTCACGACGGTCTCGGCGGTCAGCACCGTGCCCGCGACCGGCTTGCCCTTGGCCAGGGCCTTCAGCTCGATCCCGGTGAAGCTGCTGCCCGCGACGGTCTCCAGGACCTTCTCACTCGTACGGGCGATCTCGTCGACGACCGGCACCGGCTTGGGCGCAACCGTTCCGGTGAACTTGACGGAGAACGAGCGGGCGCCGTACGTCGAGGCGCGCAGCGTGAAGCCGCCGCCCTTGGGCTCCGGGCCGGCCTTCAGCAGCGGGGCCGTGGCCACGCCCTGGGCGTCGGTCTTGACCACGTAGTCCTTCTTGCCGGCGTGGTCGCCGGTGAAGGAGGTGCCGCCGGTCGTGTCGTTCTCGATCACGAAGACCACGTCCTGGCCGGCGGCGGGCTTGCCGTCGCTCATGACCGCCTTGACGGTCGGCACCAGGTCGATGACCTCGCCGGCCTCCCCCTTCAGCTCGGTCGCGCCGACCGCCTTGAGCCCGTCCAGCGTGGGCGCCGGCGGCGTCGGCTTCGACGGCTCGGCCGGCTTGGTGGGCGGGGTCGTGGGCGTGGACGGCTTCGCCGGCGGGGTGTACGGAGGCGGCGTCCGCGGCGTCGGGATCGGGCCGGGCGGGGTGGTCGGGTAGTTCCCGGCGGGCGGGTTCGGCACCCCGGCAGCACCGTTCTGGTACTGCCGCATCCAGCCGAGCACGCTGTTCACGTACTCGCGGGAGTTGTTGTAGCTCAGGACCGCCCGGTCCAGCTGGGCGGCGTCCCCGAGGTTCCGGTCGCCCGCGCACAGGTAGAGGCCGGCGCCGAGCGCGGCGTCGTAGATGTTGTTGGGGTCGCGGCGGCCGTCGCCGTTGCCGTCGGCGCCCCAGGTGGCCCAGGTCGACGGGATGAACTGCATCGGGCCGACGGCACGGTCGTACTGGGTGTCGGCGTCCCACTCGCCCTTGTCGGTGTCGCGGATCTCCGCGAAGCCGTTGCCGTCCAGGCGCGGGCCGCGGATGGGCTTCTCGGTGTACCCGTCGGCCTTGAGGCCGTAACCGGAGGCGTGCACGGACTCGATCCGCCCGATGCCGGCGAGCAGCTGCCAGGGCAGGTGGCAGTTCGGCAGCGCGGCCGCCACCGACACCTCGGCGCGCTTGTACGCGTCCAGGGCGGTCGCGGGTATCCCGCTGGCCCCCTCCTGCGTACCGGTGCCGCCGTCGGCGACCGGCGGGTTCTGGACCAGGTCGGGCAGGTCGAGCCGCGCGTTGCCCCGGTCGTTGGCCTGCGGGCTGTCGGGCGTCGGCTCGGCCTCACCGGCGTCGGCGGTGGGCGAGGTGGTGACGACGGCCGCCGTGGTCAGGCTGGCCGCGAGCGCGGCGGTGCAGAGCACCTTGCGTGACGTCGAGACGAGGTGGCGGTGAAGAGGCTTCACAGTGCGGCGATCCCCCCATGGCGAGCCGTGAATATCCACTGTCTATCAGGTATTCAACGCCGACTCGCCGCGCACCCTCCCCATAATGGCGAACCATTTGTCTCGCCTTCACCGAACCTCCCCCGAGGGCCGGCCACCACGACGGGCGGCCGGCCCGGATCGCCCTCGTTCAGGGGGAGTTGTCCGAACGGGGACCGCCGCTACACGGTGGTTCCCATCGGGGTGGTCAGCCCGGGCGACAGCCAACGCTGCGCCTTGCTGCCGTTGCAGTCCCAGATCTGCAGCTGGTTGCCGTTGTCCGTCCGCCCGCCCGGCACGTCCAGGCACTTGCGGCTGACCGGGTTGTAGAAGCCCGAGGTGGCGGTGGGCAGCCACGTCTGGTTCCAGGCGCCGGGGGCGCAGCCCCACGGGATCTCTCTCTGCTCAAGGGCGAGGACATGGCCAAGAAGCTGAAGGGGTCGGTCATCGGTTACTGCCACTGCTGAGGAACGGACATGAATGCCTTTCGAAAGGTCCTGTACGCGGACGTGGCCGTCCTGGGCGGCCTCGGAGCAGCCGTGGAGGGGGTGGCGCGGGAGCGCGGATGTGACATCGGCACCGTGTTTCCGGCATCCGACGCGGTGAGGATCGAGACGACACGCGGTGTCGTCTCGATCGAGCCGGAGGCCGACCAGCACCGGTTCCGGCTGAGCGTCCACATCCCCGGTTTCACCTGGGTGATCGGGTCCACGGACGATCTGGGATCGGCCGTGGAGGCGGTCGCCGCGTGGCGCGGAGGCCTGCCGCTCGAGGAGTTCCGGGCAACGTTCGAGTTCATCGAGCTCGATGAGTTCGTCAGGGCACTCGACAACGGCGAGCCGACCGCGACGCAGTGGGCCGACCTGCTGTCCTCCGAGTTCTACGAGGAACAAAGGGGTCTCCTGCGTCGCGTCCACGCGGACGAGGGACTGCGGGAACTCTTCCCCACCGTCTCCCACGGCGGCGTCCGCCTCCGCGTGGATCCGCTGGACGGCGCGAGCCGTCAGGTCCTGGTGACGGAGCTGGGCGCGGAGCAGTACCGGGTCGTCCGCGTCGGCGTGCCGGAGGCCGCGTGGGGCGACGTGTCGGCCGATGAGCTGATCTCTCACCTGCGCAGCGTTTTTGAAAAGGCGTGATGCTGAGAGGCAGTTGAGGCGACACCCCGCCAGGCTCAGCCTGGTGGGGTGTCGCCGTCTGTGCCATGTCACTGAATTCGGTCAACCCCCTCACAGAGCGTCGCCGGACCGTCCTACGCCGATTCCTCCGGTACGGGCTGTACGGACGAGGGCGGATCAGCCGTGAACGACCTGTCACCACGCGAAGAACGGGCCTGAGCGCGTAAGGCAGCAGCATCGCCGGGAAGGCGGCACGGACGACGGAGACCGGGGACGTCGACTCGGTGATGAGCCGGTCCGCCTGGCCGGCGCCGTGCAGCAGGCACGCGTCGCCGGGGTCCGGCAGCGAGAAGCCGGCCAGGTGGCCCCACAGGAAGGCGGCCGCCGCCGTGCCCGCGCCGGCGAAGGCCGCGGTGAGGCAGGTCCGGGCGGTCAGGGCCGGCAGGGGTCGCCCTGGCGGATCGCGAAGATGATCACAGTGGCTCGGGACACCGCAGGGCGCCCCGCGGTCCCTGGGGCGGTCACCCGTACAGCGCCTCGATCTCCCGCGCGTACCGCTCCGCCACCGCCCGGCGGCGGACCTTGAGGGTCGGGGTCAGGGTTCCCTCCGCGATCGACAGGTCCTCCGGCAGGATGTGGAAGGCGCGGATCCGGGCGGGGCGGGACACCGTGGCGTTGGCCGCCTCGACGGCCTGCGCCACCAGGGCGCGGACCGCCGGGTGGGCGTACGGCGCCTCGCCGAGGGTGCGGCCCTCGCGGGCCGCCCAGGCCGCGATCTCCTCCGCGTCGAGGGTGATCAGCGCGACCGGGTGGGGGCGCCGGTCGCCGATCATCACGGCGCGGGAGACGTAGCGGGAGCGCTGGATCGCGAACTCCACCTCGGTCGGTGAGAGGTTCTTGCCGGCCGAGGTGATCACGATCTCCTTCTTGCGGCCGGTGATGCGCAGGTAGCCGTCCTCGTCCAGGGCGCCCAGGTCCCCGGTGTGCAGCCAGCCGTCCGCGTCCAGGACCTCCGCGGTCGCCTCCGGGTTGTTGTGGTAGCCGGGGAAGACCATCGGGCCGCGCACCAGGATCTCGCCGTCCTCGGCGATGCGGACCTCGCAGCCGTCGATCGGGCGGCCGACGGTGCCGGGCCGGGCGGCGCCGGTGTGGTTGGCGGAGACGACCCCGGCCGTCTCGGTCATCCCGTAGCCCTCGTGGACGACCAGGCCGCAGGCCCGCAGGAAGTCCAGGACGGCCGGGTCGATCGGGGCGGCGCCGGTCAGCGCCCAGCGCAGCCGGCCGCCCAGCGCGGCCCGTACGGGTGCGAACAGGGCCGCCTCGGCGGCCTCGTGGGCCGCCTTGAGCTCCGCCGGCAGGCGTCCTTCGGCCGCCAGTACGCCGATCCGGACGGCCTCGTCGAAGCGCGTGCGCCCGCCCTCCTGGGACTCCGCGAGGGCGAGCACGGTGGCGTGCACCTTCTCGAACAGGCGTGGTACGGACGGCAGATGGGTGGGACGGGCCTCGGCGAGTTCGGTGACCACGTCCTCGATCCGGCCGCCGAAGTAGCACAGCTCCGCGCCGCTCAGGAACGCTGTGAACTGGATGAGCTGGGCGAGTACGTGGGCCAGCGGGAGGTAGAGGTACGTGGAGTCGCCGGGGCCGGCCGGGACCAGCGGGAGCAGGGCGTCCTGGACCGCGCCGAAGTTGGCGTGGGTGAGGCGGCAGCCCTTGGGCGGGCCGGTGGTGCCCGAGGTGTAGATGATGGCGGCGTCGGCGGTGGCGGGGACGGCGGCGGCCCGGGCGAGGAGCTCGTCCGGAGCGCCTGCGCCCTGCCGGGTCAGGTCGTCCATCAGGACGGTCTCCCGCAGCTTCGGCAGGCGGTCGCGGACCGCCGCGACCCGCGCCGCCTGGGCGGGGTCGTCGCAGACGACCACGACCGCCTCGGAGTCGGAGAGCACCCAGGCGAGCTCCTCCTCCCCCGCGCTGGGGTAGACCGGCACCAGGACGGCGCCGGCCGCGAGCACGGCGAAGTAGGTGTACGTCCACTGCGGGCGGGTCTCGGCGAGCACCGCGACCCGTTCGCCGGGGGCCACGCGCAGGTCCAGCAGGGCCCGGCCGGTGCGGCGGACGCGGTCGCGCAGGTCGGCGTAGGAGCCCGTGCGCCAGGTCCCGTCCGCGGCGCGGTGGCGCAGGGCGGTGACCTCGGGTCCGTGCCGTTCGTAGGTCCACTCGGTGAGGACGGCGAGGGTCGCCGGTCGGTCCTGCGGTCGGGTGGATGGCGCGGCGGCAGCAGTCATGGACCGACGCTAGGCAGCCAGATGGCGTCATGAGCATGACCAGAAGCGTCACCCCCGCTGACCGCAGCGCTCAGGGCGGCTACCGTCGTTGCGCATGGGGAGGCGGACGATCTCCGTGCACCACGTGCGGGCCCTGCTCGCGGGTGTGCGGCGGGACGGGGTCGATGTCGTGCCCTTGCTGCAGGCGGCGCAGATCCCGCCGCTGCTGCTGGGCGACGGCCGGGCGCGGGTGACCGAGGCGCAGTTCACCCGGCTGTTCCGGGCGCTGTACCGCAGCACGCAGGACGAGTTCCTGGGGCTGGGGACGACGCCGAGCCGGCCGGGGACGTTCGCGATGATGTGCTACGCCGCGCTGGGCTGTCCGGACCTCGGCGCGGCCATCGAACGCGGGACGGCGTTCTACCGGCTGTTCCCCGGCGGCCCCGACCTGGGGCTCGACGTGCGGGCCGGCCAGGCGTGGTTCACGGTGCGCAGCGCGCCCGCCGGGGACGAGGAGCGGTTCCTGTCGGAGTGCCTGCTGTGCATCTGGCACCGGCTGTGCAGCTGGCTGATCGGGCGGCGGATCCCGCTGGCCGGGGCGGGGTTCGCCTATCCCCCGCCGCCGCACCGGCAGGAGTACGAGGCGCTGTTCGGCTGCCCGGTGCGGTTCGGCGAGCCGCGGACCGGGGCGGTCTTCGACGCGCGCTGGCTGGCGGCGCCGCTGGTGCGGGACGAGGCGGGGCTGGAGGAGATGCTGCGGCGGGCGCCGTTCGACCTGCTGGGGCGGCCGGAGTACGGCACCACGGTCGCGGAGCAGGTGCGGCGGGCGCTGGCGCGGCAGTTGCGGTCCTCGCCGCGGCTGCCGGCCCTCGGGGAGGTGGCGGGCCGGCTGGCGGTGTCGCCGGCGACGCTGCGGCGGCGGCTCCAGGAGGAGGGGACGTCGTTCCAGCGGCTGAAGGACCAGGTGCGGCGGGACGCGGCGATCGCCGGGCTGGTGGAGGGCAACGAGCCGATCGCGGACCTGGCGGCCCGGCTGGGCTTCTCGGAGGACACCGCCTTCCACCGGGCCTTCCGGCGGTGGACGGGGACCACACCGGGGGCGTACCGGATCGCCTCGGGCGGGTGAGGGGAGCCAGGAAAATGCGTCGAACGCGGAAGCGGTCCTCTGAGAAGGTCCTCAGTGCCCCGGAACCGCTGCGAAAGGGAAGACCGTGCCGCGTGCCGTCACATTGATCCGCTCCGCCTCCCTGTCCGATGTCGCGGAGTACGCCTACGCGGCCACGGCGCCGGCCGAGTCGCGACTGATCTTCCTGGCCGGAGCGTGTCCTTTGGAGGAGGACGGCTCCACCGCGGCCCTCGGGGACTTCGCGGGGCAGGCGGCCAGGGCCGTGGAGAACATGCGGACCGCTCTGGCGGACTCCGGCGCGTCGCTGCACGACGTCATCAGCACCCGTGTCCTCGTCGCCTCTCACCGGCGGGAGGACCTGGTGACGGCCTGGCAGGTCGTCCGGGACGCCTTCGGTGACCACGACGTGCCGAGCACGTTGATGGGAGTCACCGTGCTCGGCTACGACGGCCAGCTCGTGGAGATCGAAGCGGTCGCCGCCGTGCTCGACGCCTGAACCCCGGGTGACGGTCGCGGGCCCGGGGCGGGCGACCCACCTGCCCGGGGCGGCGACCCACCTGCCCGGGGTGGCGACCCACCTGCCCGGGGCGGCGACCCACCTGCCCGGGCCGGGCGACCTACCTGATCGAGGACCGACGGCCTACCCTGGCGCCGTGGACCTGTTCACGCGGTCGTGGGACGCGCTGCGGGCGGCGGTGGCCGCCCTGGCGGACGAGGACTTCGGGCGGCCGTCGGGCTGCGCCGGGTGGCTGGTGCGGGACCTGGTGTGCCATCTCGTCATCGACGCCCAGGACGTGCTGATCACCCTGGTGACCCCGGCCGGGGCGGCGGAACCGGTGACGCACGACGCGGTGACGTACTGGCGGGTCGGCGACACCCCGCCGACCGGTGACGACCCGCTGGACGCGCTGGTCGTGCGGCTGGCGGCGGCGTACCAGGAGCCGGAGCTGCTGAAGTTCCACCTGGACGACGTCGGTGCGGCGGCCGGGCGGGCGGCCGCGCTGGCCGATCCGGAGCTGCGGGTGCGGACCCAGGACATGGTGCTGACGGCCGGCGACTACCTGTCCGCGTACGTGCTGGAGTGGACGCTGCACCACCTGGACCTCGTGGCGCACGTGCCGGGGGCGGCGGGGCCGCCGCCGGAGGGACTCGCCCGCACCCGGGCCATGGTGGAGGCCCTCGCCGGGGCGGCCTTCCCGGCGTCCTTCTCCGACGTCGACGTGCTGCTCGTGGCGACCGGGCGGCGGGCCCCGACCGCGGCGGAACGGGCCGCGCTGGGGCCGGAGCTGGGCACCCGGCTGCCGCTCGTACTGGGCTGAGCCGGTCGTCGGCCGGGCCGGGCGCCACCTCCGGCCGGGCCCGGCGCCCACCCCCTGCCGCCCACCCCCCGACCGGGCGGGGCGAAAACCTGTGGCCCGGCCCGCCGTTCGTGGTTACGGTCGCCGCGATGACTCTCTCTCACGACGTGACCGGCAGCGGCCCGGCACTCCTGCTGCTGCACGCGGCCGTCTGCGACCGGCGGATGTGGGAGCCGCAGTGGCGGGCGCTGGCCCGCGCCGGGTTCCGCGTGGTGCGGCCCGACTTCCGCGGGTACGGGCGGACACCGGCGGCGACCGGACCGTACGGCGACGCCGAGGACGTCGTGGAGCTGCTGGACGCCCTGGGCGTGGCCCGCGCCGCCGTCGTCGGCTCCTCCTACGGCGGCCAGGTCGCGCTGGAGCTGGCCGCCAGGTGGCCGGAGCGCGTGGAGTCGCTCGCCCTGCTGTGCAGCGGGGCCCAGGGCCGCGACGCCGGGGCGGACGCGGTCGCCTGGCTCGGCCCGGAGGCGTCCGAGGTGGTGCGCGCGCTGGTGCGCGAGATGCAGCTCGCCGCCACGGGCGGCGGACGGCCCACCGGGAGCGGTGCGGACCCGGCCGGGGTCGCGGCACGGACGCTGATCGTGTCCGGGGCCCACGACCTCGGTCATTTCCGGTCGGTCGCCGCCATGCTGGCCGGGCGGATCGCGGGAGCCCGCCACGTGGAGCTGCCCTGGGCCGGGCACCTGCCCAACCTGGAACGGCCCGCCGAGGTCACCGAATTGCTGCTCGACTTCCTGCGGGTGCCGGCCGCCTGCGGCTGAGCGCTCCTGCGGGTGCCGGCCGCCTGCGGCTGAGCGCTCCTGCGGCCGAGCGCTCCTGCGGGTACCCGCCGCTGCGGCCGAGCGCGGCGGTGCCGCGGGCTGCTGGGGTGCGTCCCGCTCAGCGGCGGCCGGGCAGCAGGGCCACCACCACCGAGCCCAGCAGGCCCAGCAGTCCCGTGGCGGCCAGCGTCAGGGCGCCCAGGTGGACGAAGGTCAGCCAGCTCTCGGGTTCGCCGTAGGCGCGGTCGGCCAGGACGTGGGCCTCGCCCTTGAGGGTCAGAGAGCCGGACGAGCGCTCGATCTGGTCGGCGTAGGCATACAGCGCGCCCTGGTGGGTCTCGCCGTCCACCGTCCACGTCGTGCGCTCGCACACCACCGTGCCGCGGCCGCCCGAGACCGTCTCCGTGCCGCAGCGGGCGGGCAGTTGGAGCCGGGCCGGCGAGCCGAAGGCGTAGGCCGCGCCCCAGCCGGAGGGTTGCTGGGAGGCGCTGCCGACGACGAAGAACACCCCGGCCGCGACGGCCACGAGGAGCAGGCACAACGTGGCGCGGTTCTTCAGGCTTTCCCAGCGTGCGGACACGGGCGCTCCCGTTGGGTGTGAACACGTCAACATCAACTCGGTGGCGCGTTTCTATCGCACAGAGTGATCACTCCACAAGGAGTGCGGCGCATGTGACTCACGGTCAGGAAAGCTGAGCGGTCCGGTCAGCGACGTTCCGACCGGTCGGTCACTACGGTCTCCTCACCCACCACCGCACGGAAACCGTTGGGAGAGCCGCCCCATGCGTATCCGCAGCACCGCCCTGACCGCCGTCGCCGCCACCCTCGCCACCGCCCTGGCCCTGGCCGCGGCCGGTCCTTCCCACGCCGCCGCCGAGGACGGCGCGGGCCCCCGGCCCGGCGACCTCGTCGCCGTCGCGCCCTCCGCCTTCCATCCGCTGCCCGGGCAGCCCACCGCCACCAAGGCCTGGAAGATCCACTACCGCTCGACCACCGCCGACGGCGCGCCCGACGTGGTCTCGGGCACCGTCATCGTCCCCCAGGACGGCCGGACGGGTCCGCGCCCGCTGATCACGTACGCCGTCGGAACCGTCGGGCTCGGCGACTCGTGCGCGCCGAGCGCCAACTTCCCCCGGGGCACGGGCCTGGAGGCCAATCTGATCCAGCAGCTCACCTGGCGCGGCTGGGCCGTCGTGGTCACCGACTACGAGGGGCTGGGCACGCCCGGCACCCACACGTACACCGTCGGGCCGTCCGCCGGGCACGCGATGCTCGACGCCGCCCGGGCCGCGCAGCGGCTGCCGGAGGCCGGACTGCCGGCGGACGGGCCGGTCGGCATCATGGGCTACTCGCAGGGCGGGCAGGCCGCCGGCTGGGCCGCCGAGCTGCAGGGGTCGTACGCGCCGGAGCTGAAGGTCAAGGGCACCGCCGCCGGCGGGGTGCCGGCCGACCTGCTGAAGGTGGCCGACTTCAACAACGGCTCCTACGGCTCGGGGCTGGTCTTCATGGCGGCCGCCGGGCAGGACGCGGCCTTCCCCGAGCTGAGGCTCGACGCCTACCTCAACGCACCCGGCAAGGCGCTGGTCGACTTCTTCCGGGAGAACTGCGTGGCCGTCGACGCCACCGTGGGCTCCTTCAAGCGGATCTCCGACCTCACCACCACCAACCCGCTGGACCGGCCCGAGTGGCAGGCCCGGCTGAACCAGTCGAAGCTGGGCCGGACCGCGCCGGCGGCGCCGGTGTACCAGTACCACGCGCTCGGCGACGAGCTGATCCCCTACGCGGTCGGACGCACCCTGCGCGAGGAGTGGTGCGCCCGGGGCGCGGCCGTGCAGTGGTCGACGATCCGGGTGGGCGAGCACGTCAGCGGAGTGATCACGGAGGCGTACGACGCCCAGAACTGGCTCGCCGACCGCTTCGCCGGACGCCCGGCCGGCGGCAACTGCTGAGCGACCGCGGACGCGCGCCGCGGTGCCGGAGCCCCGCCGGCAGGGCCCGCACCCCGCCGGCGGGGTTCCGGCACCGGCGCGCCCGCGGCCTCACTTGCGGTACAGGTCCTCGATCTCCCGCTCGTGGTCGCGGGCGATCGCGGCCCGGCGCAGCTTCAGCGACGGGGTGAGGTGGCCGCGGTCCTCGGTGAAGTCGTGGGCCAGGACCGTGAAACGGCGAATCGACTCGGCGCGCGAGACCAGCTGGTTGGCCTCGTCCACCGCGCGCTGGATCTCCCCGAGCAGCTCCTCGTCGCGGACCAGGTCCGCCATCGGCACGCCCTCCTTCCTGCGCATCCGCCGCCAGTGGGCGAGGCCGTCCGGCTCCAGCGTGATCAGGGCGGTGACGTAGGGGCGGTTGTCGCCGACGACCATGCACTGGCCGACCAGCGGGTGGGCGCGCAGCCAGTCCTCCAGGGGGGCCGGGGCCACGTTCTTGCCGCCGGAGGTGATGATCAGGTCCTTCTTGCGGCCGGTGATCGTCAGGTAGCCGTCGGCGTCGAGCTCGCCGAGGTCGCCCGTGGCGAACCACTGACCGGGCTGGACGGCGTACGGGGTGTTCCAGTAGCCGCCGAAGACGTGCCGGCCGCGCAGCAGCACCTCGCCGTCGTCGGCGATCCGGACCGCCGTGCCGGGCAGCGGCCACCCGACCGTGCCCAGGCGGGGCGCCAGCGGCGGGGTGACCGTGGTGGCGCCGGTGGTCTCGGTGAGGCCGTAGCCCTCGAAGACCTCCACGCCGGCACCGGTGTAGAAGGCGGCGAGGCGGCGGCCGAGCGGTGAGCCGCCGCTGATCACGTAGCGGACCCGGCCGCCGAGCGCCGCCCGGATCCGGCGGTAGACCAGCGGGTCGTACAGGGCGCGGGCCGCGCGCAGGCCGAGGCTCGGCAGCTTGCCGCCCGCGGACTCGCCGACGCTCCGCGCGATCCGGGCCGCCCGGTCGAAGGAGGAGGCGCGGCCCATCTTCTCGGCCGTGGCCCGGGCGGTGTTGTAGACCTTCTCCAGGACGTACGGGATGGCGAGCAGGAACGTCGGGCGGAACCCGGCCAGGTCCGCGAGGAGGTCCTCGCTCGCCAGGCTCGGCGCGTGGCCCAGGCGCACCCGGGCGCGCAGGCAGCCGACGGCGACCATCCGGCCGAAGATGTGCGACAGCGGCAGGAACAGCAGCGTGGCGGCGGGCTCCTCGCTGGCGGCACGGAAGACCGGGTGCAGCAGCTCGACGGCGTTGTCCACCTCGGCGAAGAAGTTGCCGTGGGTCAGCACGCAGCCCTTGGGCCGGCCAGTGGTGCCGGAGGTGTAGACGAGGGTGGCGATGGTGTCGGGCGAGCACAGGGCGCGCCGTTCGTGCACGAGCGCGTCGGGGATCCGCTCCCCGGCCTTGACCAGGCGGGCGACGGCGCCGGTGTCGAACTCCCACAAGTGGGTGAGCCCGGGCAGCGCGGCCCGTTCGCCGCTGATCAGGCGGGCCTGCGCGGTGTCCTCGACGGCGCAGGCGACGGCGCCGGAGTCGTGCAGGATCCAGCGGGCCTGCAGGGCGGAGGAGGTCGGGTAGACCGGGACGGTGACCAGGGCCGCCGCCCACGCGGCGAAGTCCAGCAGGGTCCACTCGTACGTCGTCCGGGCCATGATGGCCAGCCGGTCACCGGGCCGCATGCCCTCGGCGATCAGCCCCTTGGCCACGGCGAGCACCTCGGCGGCGAACTCGGCGGCGGTGACGTCCCGCCAGCTGCCGTCGCGCTGCTTGCGGCCGAGGACGACGGCGTCGGGCGCCTCGCGGGCGTTGTCGAACGGGATGTCACCGAGGGCCCCGCGCACCGGAACCGGCACCAGCGCGGGTACCTCGGCCTCGCGGACGACGCCGTCGACGACGGTGGTGCGGGGCGGGACCGGGCGGGGGGCGCCGCCGGCGGGCGGGACGGCGGCCGGCGGGGCGGCGGGCGAGGTACGGGCGGCTTCCATGGGCGGCTCCTCGGCTCTCGTCCTTGTTACCGCCGGTAATTTAGAGCGGGCCCGACGCCCTGAACACCCCCCTGCACAGCCCCTGCACACCGCCCGTGCACGGTCCGCACGGAACCGCACAGCTCTGACCTGCGTGAACATCCTTGGCAGGGGATGCAGGAACGGGAAGGCAGCGGGGCATGTCGTTCGACGCGGAGTGGGCCGGCTTCAAGGCCGCCGCCCAGGCCCGGCTCCAGCAGGAGCCGGGCGAGGCGGCCATGCGCCTGGACTCGGCGGGCTCCGGCGGCCCCCCGGGCGCCGAGGGCAACCTCGTGGCCGACACCGCCTCGATCAACGGGAACGCCAACCTCCTCATCGAGATCGCCGCCCTGCTCCACGAGGGCCGCCCGGACGGCGACGCGGCCACCATGGCGCGCGCGCCGCGGGCCCACGCCGACGTCGGGGCCAAGGTCCAGGCCTTCGCACGGTTCGCGAACGACCAGTACCTCGACACCGTGGCGCTGTTCGCGGCGCTCGCCACCAAGCTGAAGTCGGCCGGCACGGACTTCGCCCGGGTGGACGACGACAACGCCCGGAAGTTCCTGGACGAGCTGCTGGAGTCGGGCAGTTACGTGAAACCGGAGGACAAGTGAGCGACGGTCTGACCTACCGCAAGGACGTGGAGTTCCTCGCCGAGTGCAATCCGGCCCTGGTCGAGCGCAACGCGATGGAGTTCAAGCGGCTGCGCGACCTCCTCACCGAGATCGGCACCCCGGCCCGCCGCGCCGAGACCGGCACGCAATGGCACAGCGAGCACAGCGGTGCGTACACCTCCCGCCTCTCCGAGGCGCGCAAGCTCGCCGAGCAGATGGCCGAGGGCTTCGGCAAGGCGGCCGGCGCCCTGCACGCGTACGCCCAGGCGCTGACCACGGCCAAGTCGCACTACTCGGCCGGCAAGCGGACCGAGCAGGCCCTCGCGGACCTCATCCACACCAAGGGCACCGCCATCACCCGCACCGCGCAGGAGGCCGAGCCGATGCGGCAGTGGGAGGACATGCGGGCGACCACCGGCGTCATGGACTTCTTCGCCGAACTGACCATGGACGTGGACGACATCCGCGACCGGGCCAACAGCCTGCACGACAGCTGCGGCGGCAGCTTCGACCAGGCCAGGACCACCGAGTCCGAGGCCCGCGCCACCTGCCTGCACGCGCTGGACCAGGCGTACGACCTGCTGCCCGAGTTCAAGCTCAAGGGCGACGCCTCCAAGGTGGACCTGTACGCCGCCCTGGCCGACCTGCGCCGCGAGGGCGCGGAGGCCCGGCAGAACCCGCTCACCCACCTGCCGGGCAGCGGGCCGAAGCGGGACATGACCGGGCCGCTGGGCAAGGAGCCGGTCTCCCCGGCGCTGCGCGACATCCGGATGCGGGTGGCGGGGCTGCCCGAGGCCGCCGACACCTACTGGTGGCCGCCGTCCTCCGACGCCGACAAGACCGCCTGGCTGCAGCAGAACAAGGAGCTGCTCAAGGCCGCCGCGGCGCACGCGGGGCTGCCGCCGGAGATGGTCGCCGGCATCGCGTGGCGGGAGGTCGCCGGGCAGCCCGGCTTCTTCGACGACATCACGGACACCGTGCGCGAACAGGCCGCCGCGCCCTGGGGGCTGAGCCCCGTGGCCCCGCAGAACCTGCCCTGGCGGCTGGCGGGCAACCCGGACGAGACCTCGTTCGGCCCGATCGCCATCCAGCTGCGGCGCGGCGCGGAGGTGCTCGGCTACGACCCGCAGCACCTGACCGAGGGCCAGCGCAACCTGATCGAGGGCGCCCTCCAGGACCCCAAGCAGAACGCCTTCATCGCGGCCGGCTACCTCGCGCAGCTCAAGGCCGAGAGCGGCTTCGCCGACGTACCGGCGGAGCAGATGACCGAGGCGCAGATGAAGGAGCTCGCCGCCCGCTACAACGGGGGCCCCTATTGGCGGACGGACAAGGCGCAGAACTACGGTGACGAGTTCGGCGGGAACCTGGACGACGTGAGGAAAGCCCTGAAATGACCTACGACCGCGAGAGCGTCGACCTCCCGGAGGACCGGGGCTGCCTGCGGTGGGTGCTGGGCGTCCCCCTCGTCCTGATCCACGGGCTGAACGCGTTCCTCGTCTTCTCCGCCGTCGCCCACGGCCCCCAGGGCGCGTGGGACGACCAGGGCTACGCGGGCACCACCGCGGCCTGCGTCCTCGCGATCGCCCTGAGCCTGCTGGGCCTGGCCGTCACCGCCGTTCCGTCGGTCCGCCGGACGATGGGCCGGTGGTGGTTCGCACCGCCGGTGGTGCTCGGCACGGTCGCCTTCGTACGGGCCTGGACCCTGAACTGACGCGCGCCGCGGCCCCCGTCCTGGCAGCAGGACGGGGGCCGCGGCGCGCGTGGTGCGGGTCGGACCTGGGTCGGACGGCGGGTCAGACGGTGGCGGGGACGGCCACCTTGCGCTCGGCCTCGCGGACCTCGGCCTCGTCCAGCGGGGAGGCGGACGCGGTGGCGTAGGCCGTCTTGTCGAGGATGCCCTCGCGGGCCGAGACCAGGACGGGGACCAGGGACTGCCCCGCGACGTTGGTGGCGGTGCGCATCATGTCGAGGATCGGGTCGATCGCCATCAGCAGGCCGACGCCCTCCAGCGGCAGGCCCAGGGTCGACAGGGTCAGCGTCAGCATGACCGTGGCGCCCGTCAGGCCGGCGGTGGCGGCCGAGCCGACCACGGAGACGAAGGCGATCAGCAGGTAGTCCTTGACGCCGAGCTGCACGTCGAAGATCTGCGCGATGAAGATCGCGGCGAGCGCCGGGTAGATGGCGGCGCAGCCGTCCATCTTGGTGGTCGCGCCGAACGGCACGGCGAAGGACGCGTACTCCTTCGGGACGCCCAGGCGCTCGGTGACCTTCTGGGTGACCGGCATGGTGCCGACCGAGGAGCGGGAGACGAAGGCCAGCTGGATGGCGGGCCAGGCGCCCTTGAAGAACTGCAGCGGGTTGACCTTGGCGACGGTGGCCAGCAGCAGCGGGTAGACGCCGAACAGGACCAGGGCGCAGCCGATGTAGACGTCGGCCGTGAAGGTCGCGTACTTGCCGATCAGGTCCCAGCCGTAGGTGCCGATGGCGGTGCCGATGAGGCCGACGGTGCCCAGCGGGGCGAGCCGGATGACCCACCACAGGGCCTTCTGCAGCAGTTCCAGCACCGACTGGGACAGGCTCAGCAGCGGCTGCGCCTTGTCACCGAGCTGGAGGGCGGCGACACCGGCGACGGCGGCCATGAAGACGATCTGCAGCACGTTCAGCTCGGTGAACGGGGTGACGACGTCGTTCGGCACGATGCCGGTCAGGAAGTCGATCCAGGAGCCCTGGCGCTTGGGCAGCTTGCCGTCGGCCGGGGTCAGGCCGGTGCCCGAGCCGGGGTTGGTCAGCAGGCCGAGGACCAGGCCGATGCTCACCGCGATCAGCGAGGTGAGCATGAACCAGAGCAGCGTGCGGGTGGCCAGCCGGGCGGCGTTGTTGACCTTCCGCAGGTTGGTGATGGACACCAGGATCGCGAAGAAGACGAGCGGGGCGACGGCCAGCTTCAGCAGCTGGACGAAGATGTCGCCGACCTTCTCCAGGGTCGTGTGCAACCAGCTGACGTCCTGGCTGCGGGCCAGCCAGCCGAGGAGCACACCGAGCACGAGACCGGTGACGATCTGGGCCCAGAACGGGAATTTGAACGAGGCCTTGGGGGCCGCGGTGGACGTGGATGTGGACACGGACACACTCCGGGGATGGCGCACGGGAGGCAGGGACATTTCTGCGGGGGTGTTGCGCGGTGCGGCAGCCAGGAATGTGCCCGGCCCGGACCGCTGCTGAACGCGTGAAGCTGTTACGGACAGCAACAGGCCGCGGACACACGGCGGCAGAGGTCGACGTGCAGGCGCGCCACGAGCAGGGTGCCCGGGGCAGTCAGAGGCGCTTCAACAGTCAACATGTGGGCTACGTTAACACTGATCCTTTGAGATACTCAAAGGAGATCTTTGAGGAGCGGGCCTCCCGGAACGAGGAACGAGCCTCCCGGAACGCCGAAAGCCCCGGCGCGGGACGGGAAGTCCTGCGCCGGGGCCCTCGGGAGTGTGACGAACGAGACGCCGCTCAGGAGTGGGCGGCACGCGCGGCGTCGTCCGCCGCGTCCTCCTGGCTGCGGTTCTCGGCGAGCCGGCCCTTGGCCCGCTCGACCTTGCCGACGATCTGCTGGGACATCTCCTCGCGCTGCTTGCGCAGCAGCACGAAGGACAGCGGCGCCGAGAGCACCAGCGCCAGCAGCACGACCCACGCCAGATTGGCGTCGCCGAGCCCGGCCGGCACCAGACGCAGCCGGACCAGCCCCCAGACGACGAAGAAGCAGCCGACGAAGATGCCCAGCCGCATGGCGGTGTAGCGGATCGTGGCGCTCGGCTTCTGGGACACGGTGACCCTTCTTTCGTCGGTACGTCCGGTGATGCCCGTCCAGTGAAGCACGCCGACCCCCCGCGCCCGCGCGCCGGGGGTCAGCCGAGCGGCAGCAGCATGAAGATGTCGTCGCGGTCGTCGCCGGGGGCCACGCGGATGGCGGACGGGACCCGGCCGACCTCCTTGTAGCCGCACGCGGCGTAGAAGTGCTCCAGGCCCAGGCCGCCGCGGCAGTTCAGCCGGATCGCCTCGATGCCGTCGAAGCCGCGCACCGCGTCCGCGACCGCGGCCATCAGGTCGCGGCCGTAGCCCCGGCCCTGGTGACGGGGGTGGACCATCACCGTGTACACCCACAGCCAGTGGGTCATCAGCTGGTGCGTGTTGTAGGTGAGGAAGGCGGTCGCGGCCACCCGGCCCTCGGCGTCGTGACCGACCAGCAGCCGCGAGGCGCCGTCGGCGACCTGGGCGAGCTGCTTGATCAGCTGCGGCCGTACGGCGTCCCGGTCGACCGGCGGCACGAAGCCGACCGCACCGCCCGCGTTGGAGACGTCCGTCCACAGGTCGAGGAGGCCCTCGTGGAGGGCGGGGTCGATGACGGGGTCCAGCGTGAAGGTAAGGGTCATAGGGCGAGGCTATCTATTACACACCGGGTGCCGCAACGGTATTGCGCCGAGCGGGAAACGGCGCGCTGCGGCCGCACTTCCCCCAGGGCAGCGACCTGCCCGTCCCCGATGCCGAGCGCCGCACCACCCGGGAAATTTCCCGGGTGCCGCTTCCTCGAACGGCCTGATCGGTCAGAGTGAGTGTGCGACCAGGCGCAACGCGCTCGACGAGGAGGGACGCCATGGCCTTACGGTTCGTCGGTAAAGATCCGGAGTCCGGGGACCACGGAGGCGCTCCGTGTCGCAGAGTCTGACTGACTTCTCCGACCTCATCAGGTCGGTCCAGCAGTCGGCCGTTCATCTGGAGATGCGGGACGGGTACGGCGTCGAGAACGAGATCGAAGGCTTCGCCGCGTGGAAGGACGGTCACCGGCTCGACCCGGAAGACCGAGCGTCGTGGTGGCGCCCCTGGCTCGACCTCGTACAGGAGATCACGGCCAAGGGTGTGCTGATCCGCCGGGCCCGGATCATCTCCGAGCCGGTCAGCGACTACATCGCCTACGAGCACTCGTTCACGTTCACCAACATCGCCGCCGGGGAGCAGATCCGATGGCTTCCCCGTCGCCACGCATCCGACCTGATGTTGCCCGGTAACGACTACTGGCTGTTCGACGGACGGCTGGTCCAGTTCAACATCTTCGACGGCCTCGGGCGGTGGGTACACACCGACCAGACCGAAGACCCCGCCGTAGCGGCACAGTGCGAGGCAGCGTTCGAAGCAGTGTGGGAGCGCGGTGTCCCGCACGAGAAGTACGCCGTCTGATTTCCTGGCCCGGTCAGCTCATGCCCACATCTCCGCTCTCCAGCGCCCAGGCCGCACGCAAAGCCGTCGCCGTCCGCCTCCAAGGGCTGATGAAAGACGCTGGGCTCTCAGGGCACGAGCTGGCCGTCCGGTGCGGCTGGCACCGAGCCAAGTCGTCCCCCATCGCCCGGGGCATCACGCCGCCCGAGTTCCAGGACCGGGGCTGGAGGCTTGAGCCCGGCGGGAAGCGGGTCAGCTTCGAGGCGACCTGCGCCAACCGTGACCACCTGTGGACCGGGAACCTCACCGTGGAGGGGCTCGCCCCGGAGCGGGTGGCCGAGCGCCCTTCTCTCTACCACGCCTAGCTCGAAGCAGAACGAGGCCCCGGTCCCCCCTCGGGGACCGGGGCCTCGCGCACGCGCCGGAGGCACGCACCGGAAGCGGGCGTCGGAAGCGGGCGTCGGGTCAGACGCGCATCGGCTGCGGCGACTCGCGCAGCTGGGCGTCCGGGCCCGGGTACTCGCGGATGACCTCGTAGCGCGTGTTGCGCTCGACCGGGCGGAAGCCGGCCTCCCGGATCAGCTCCAGGAGGTCGTCCCGGGTGAGCTTGTTCGGGGTGCCGTAGTTGTCGGCGTCGTGCGTGATCTTGTACTCGACGACCGAGCCGTCCATGTCGTCCGCGCCGTGCTGCAGGGCGAGCTGGGCGGTCTGCACGCCGTGCATCACCCAGAAGACCTTCACGTGCGGGACGTTGTCGAAGAGGAGGCGGGAGACCGCGAAGGTCTTCAGCGCCTCGGCGCCCGTCGCCATCGTCGTGCGCGCCTGGAGGGTGTTGCGGACCTTGCCGTCCTGCATGTCCACGAAGTCGTGCTGGTACCGCAGCGGGATGAAGACCTGGAAGCCGCCGGTCTCGTCCTGGAGCTCGCGCAGCCGCAGCACGTGGTCCACGCGGTGGCGCGGCTCCTCGATGTGCCCGTAGAGCATCGTGCACGGGGTCTTCAGACCCTTCTCGTGCGCGAGGCGGTGGATGCGCGACCAGTCCTCCCAGTGGGTCCTGTGGTCGACGATGTGCTGGCGGACCTCCCAGTCGAAGATCTCCGCGCCGCCACCGGTCAGCGACTCCAGGCCGGCGTCGATCAGCTCGTCGAGGATCTCGGACGCCGACAGGCCCGAGATGGTCTCGAAGTGGTGGATCTCGGTCGCCGTGAAGGCCTTCAGCGAGACGTTCGGCAGGGCCTTCTTCAGCTCGCGCAGCGAGCGCGGGTAGTAGCGCCACGGCAGGTTGGGGTGCAGGCCGTTGACCACGTGCAGCTCGGTGAGGTGCTCGTTCTCCATGGCCTTGGCCAGGCGGACGGCCTCCTCGATGCGCATCGTGTACGCGTCCTTCTCGCCCGGCTTGCGCTGGAAGGAGCAGTACGCGCACGAGGCCGTGCACACGTTGGTCATGTTGAGGTGGCGGTTGACGTTGAAGTGCACGACGTCGCCGTTCAGCTTCGTGCGCACCTCGTGGGCGAGACCCCCGAGCCAGGCCAGATCGTCGGACTCGTAGAGGGCGATGCCGTCCTCCCGCGTCAGCCGCTCGCCGGAGCGGACCTTCTCCTCCAGCTCGCGCTTGAGCCCAGCGTCCATGTGCCGGTCGCCTCCTCTAGATGTCCTGCAACCCTCCCCCGGGCAACGCCTGGGGGCACCCCCAAACCGTACTCTCAGCGCTCCTCGGGCAATTCCCCGACCCGGTTCTCCCACTTCGTGGAGAGCACGATCGTGGTCCGGGTGCGGGAGACGCCCTTGGTCCCGGACAGCTTTCGGATGATCTTCTCCAGGCCGTCCACGTCGCTGGCGCGCACCTTGAGCATGTAGGAGTCGTCGCCCGCGATGAACCAGCAGTCCTCGATCTCGGCGAAGTCGCGCAGCCGGCGGGCGACGTCCTCGTGGTCGGCGGCGTCGGAGAGCGAGATGCCGATCAGGGCGGTGACGCCGAGGCCGAGCGAGGCCGAGTCGACCGTCGCACGGTAGCCGGTGATCACGCCGGCCGATTCCAGCCGGTTGATCCGGTCGGTGACGCTGGGGCCCGAGAGGCCTACGAGCCGGCCGAGCTCCGCGTAGGAGGCACGTCCGTTCTCCCTCAGTGCCTGGATGAGCTGCCTGTCCACCGCGTCCATATACCTGGAGCCTTCCATTATTCGGCGATCCTGCAAGTTTACGTATAGAATCGAAGGCGCACAGGGTCAACACCCTGTGAATCTTTCAACAGATCAATGACGATCTTCAGGAGTGGTTCACCGTGTACACGATCGAGATGGCCTACGCCCACATGCGACAGCTGCAGGAGCTGGCCAACCGATCCCGTGCCCACCAGCCCGCCGCCGCCCACCGCCTCGACAAGGCGCGCAAGCCGCTGAGCAGCAAGAAGCGCTGACTCCCGGGGGCCCGAGCCTCCCCCTAGCTCCGCTGGGGGGACCCGCGCAGCTCCCCCTCCCAACGGCGGTACAGCTGGTGCGGCACGCCTGCCGCGTCCAGCACCCGCCCGGCGACGAAGTCCACGAGGTCCTGGATGTGCGTCGCCCCCGCGTAGAACGCCGGCGAGGCGGGCAGCACCACGGCTCCCGCCTCGTCCAGCGCCACCAGGTGCTTGAGCGTCTGCCCGTTCAGCGGGGTCTCCCGCACCGCGACCACCAGCCGGCGCCGCTCCTTGAGCATCACGCTCGCCGCCCGCTGGAGCAGGTCCTTCGACAGCCCGAGCGCCACACCGGCCACACAGGCGGTGGACGCCGGCACGACGAGCATCCCCTTGACGGGGTACGAGCCGCTGCTCGGCCCGGCGGCGAGGTCCCCGGCCGCCCAGTACCGCACGCCGCTCAGATCCGGCCGCTCGAACGTCCCCGGCTTGCCGTCGGCCCCCCGCGCGAGCCACTCGCCCAGATCGTCGCGCCAGTGCGCGTCACGGAAGGCGATCCCGGTCTCGTCCAACAGGGTGAGCCGCGAAGCCCGGCTGACCACGAGGTCGACACTCTCCCCGGCCGCCAGCAGTCCACGCAGCACCGAAGCCGCATACGGCGTCCCGGACGCCCCGGACACCCCGACCACCCACGGGGTGCGCTTGCCGTCAGTCATACCTCCGAGACTATCCGGCCAGCCCGCGGGGGGCGCGGGTCAGGTCGCGCTCGGGTCCACCGGCAGCTCCGAGGTGTCGATCACGACCTTGCCGATGCCGGTCTCGACCGTGACGTCGTCGCCGTACCGGATGACGTCCCGCCCGAGGTAGCCCTCCGGGCCGGGGTTCCACAGGGTCGTGCACTGCGCCTTGTCCGGCAGCCCGGGAACATGTCCTCGAACCGGCTGAGCTGTGAGTGCAGGCGTTCGGTCTCCGAGACGGTCACGTCGGCCTCCCTGTCCATGCACTCGATGGTAGGCCGAACGCCAGCTACGCGGTCAGCCCCCGCACCACCAGATCAGCGAGAGCGCACACGAACAGGGCGATGCCGATGAACCCGTTGACGGTGAAGAAGGCCCGGTTCAGGCGGGACAGGTCGTGCGGGCGGACGATCGTGTGCTCGTAGACGAAGGCCACCGCGACGATCACCAGGCCCACCCAGAACAGCGCGCCCGCCCCGGTCGCCACGGCGTACCAGACCAGCAGCGCCATCGTCACCGCGTGGCAGCCGCGGGCGCCCCACAGCGCCGCCGGGACGCCGAAGCGGGCCGGGACCGAGCGCACGCCCTCGGCGCGGTCCGCCGCCACGTCCTGGCAGGCGAAGATCAGGTCGAAGCCGCCGATCCAGACGCCGACGGCCAGGCCCAGGATCACCGCCTCCCAGGACCAGGCCCCGGTCACCGCCAGCCACGCGCCGACCGGGCCCATGGCCTGGGCCAGGCCGAGGATGGCGTGCGGGTAGTCGGTGAAGCGCTTGCCGTACGGGTAGACCACCATCGGCACGACCGCCACCGGCGCCAGGGCCAGGCAGAGCGGGTTCAGCAGGGCGGCAGCCCCGAGGAACACCGCCACCGCGACGCCCGCGCCGGTCCAGGCCGTGCGCACCGAGACCGCTCCGGTGACCAGCTCGCGGCCGGCCGTGCGGGGGTTGCGCGCGTCGATCTCGCGGTCGATGATCCGGTTCGCGGCCATGGCGAAGGTCCGCAGGCCCACCATGCAGACCGTCACCAGGAGCAGCTCCGTCCAGTGGACGCCGCCGCTCCGGCGGAACATGGCCGTCAGCGCCGCGATGTAGGCGAAGGGCAGCGCGAAGACGGAGTGCTCGATCATCACCAGGCGCAGGAACGCCTTCACCTTGCCCGCCGACTGCGGGGCCGCCGGCCCCGGCCCGCCGAGGACCCCGTCCGCCGTCGTCATCACGCGAGGCTCTCCAGGAACGCGTCCACGTCGGCCAGCAGTTCGCCGGCGGCCACCGGGCCCGTCTCCACGGTCAGGGCGGCCGACGGGTCGCCCTCGGCCTCCGGCGGGGTGAGGTACGCCGAGAACGCGTACGCGTCCGCGCCCGCCGGGCGGGCCTCCAGCCGCAGCACGCTGCCGCCGTCCACCGTGAACGGCGCCGGCCCGGCGCCGCCCGCGGCGGCCGCGGCTGCCCCGGCCAGCTCGGCCCGCAACTGCTCGGCGAAGGAGGCGGGTTCGGTGTCCCGGACCCCGGGCAGCTCGAAGCCGTCGCCCTCGCCGTCCCGCTCCAGCAGAACGGCCCAGACGTCGCCGGGTCCGGCGAACTCCTCCGGCGTGACCCCGGCCTGCTCGGCGGCGGACCGCACGCCGGGGTCGGCCGGGTCGAGCTCGGGACGCACCAGGGCCACGTAGGCCTCGTCGGTGCCGATGAACAGGGCGGGACCGCCCGTCACAGGGCTCACAGCGTCGCGCTCCTCGCTCACAGTCCGTACTCCTTCCAGCGGCGGTCCACCAGGGCGGCGGTGGCCGGGTCGGACTCGACCATGTCGGGCCAGCCGCCGTCGCGGGTGTAGCCCTCCTCCGGCAGCTTCTTCGTGGCGTCGATGCCCGCCTTGCCGCCCCAGAACTGCTGGTACGACGCGTGGTCCAGGTGGTCCACCGGGCCCTCGACCACGGTGAGGTCCCGCGCGTAGTCGGTGTTGCCCAGCGCCCGCCAGGCGACCTCGTGCAGGTCGTGGACGTCGCAGTCCTTGTCCACGACCACGATCAGCTTGGTCAGCGACATCATGTGCGCGCCCCAGATGGCGTGCATGACCTTCTGCGCGTGCTTGGGGTACTTCTTGTCGATCGAGACGATCGCGCAGTTGTGGAAGCCGCCCGACTCCGGCAGGTGGTAGTCCACGATGTCCGGCACGATGATCTTCAGCAGCGGCAGGAAGAAGCGTTCCGTCGCGCGGCCCAGCGGACCGTCCTCCGTCGGCGGCCGGCCGACCACGATGGACTGCAGCAGCGGGCGCCGCCGCATGGTCACGCAGTCGATCGTCAGCGCCGGGAACGGCTCCTGCGGCGTGTAGAAGCCGGTGTGGTCGCCGAACGGGCCCTCCGGCAGCATCTCGCCCGGCTCCAGCCAGCCCTCCAGCACCACTTCGGCCTGGGCCGGGACCTGGAGCGGGACGGTCTTGCAGTCCACCATCTCGATCCGCTTGCCCGCCACGAAGCCCGCGAACAGGTACTCGTCGATGTCGCCGGGCAGCGGCGCCGTGGAGGCGTACGTGACCGCCGGCGGGCAGCCGAAGGCGATCGCCACCGGCAGCCGCTCGCCCCGCGCCGCCGCGACGGCGTAGTGGTTGCGGCTGTCCTTGTGGATCTGCCAGTGCATGCCGATGGTGCGCCGGTCGTGGCGCTGGAGGCGGTACAGGCCCAGGTTGCGCACGCCCGTCTCGGGGTGCTTGGTGTGGGTCAGGCCCAGGTTGAAGAACGAGCCGCCGTCCTTGGGCCAGGTGAACAGGGCCGGCAGCCGGTCCAGGTCCACGTCGTCCCCGGTCAGGACGACCTCCTGGACGGGCGCGGCGTCGCCCTTCACCTTCTTCGGCGGGACGTGGACCATCGAGCCCAGCTTGCCGAAGGCCTCCCGGACCCCGACGAAGCCCTGCGGCAGCTCCGGCTTGAGCAGGCCGCCGATCTTCTCGCTGATCTCGCCGTACGACTTCAGGCCCAGGGCCTTCAGCAGGCGGCGGTCGGTGCCGAAGACGTTCATCGCGAGCGGCATGTCCGAGCCCTTGACGTTCTCGAACAGCAGCGCCGGGCCGCCCGCCTTGTTGACTCTGTCGACGATCTCCCCGACCTCCAGGTACGGGTCGACTTCGGCCTTGATGCGCTTGAGGTCGCCCTCCCGCTCCAGGGCCCGGAGCAGCGAGCGGAGATCGTCGTAAGCCATAGGGGCAAGTATCCGCCACCAACTACCCTGGAAGCGTCACCGGGGCCCGACGGGGGCCCCGGCCAGCCACCGCTTCTGGGGGTCAGGCTTCCACCGTGCTGCGCTATCTGCCGTTCCTTCTGATCATCGCGCTGACCATCTACGCCTTCATCGACTGCCTCAACACCCCGGAGGACGAGGTCAAGCACCTCCCGAAGGTGGTGTGGGTGATCATCATCCTGCTGTTCTCGATCGTCGGGCCGGTGGTCTGGCTGTTCGCCGGCAAGCAGCGCTCCCTGGCGGGCGGCGGCTTCGGCACCGGTGGGGGCCGCGCGCGCCGCACCCGGTGGGTGGCACCGGACGACAACCCGGACTTCCTGCGCTCCCTCGACCGCCGCGACGACGAGGACCCGGGCAAGGGCGACCAGAACGGCAAGGGCGGCGCGTGAGCGGTGCCCGGCCCGCGCTGCGCATCCGGCCGGGCGGCCCGGCCGACGCCCCGGCCGTCCTCGCGATGCTGGACTCCGCCGTCGCCTGGATGAACGCCCGCGGCAACACCGAGCAGTGGGGCACGGTCGCGTACTCGCAGCGGCCCGGCGGGGCGGAGCGGGTCCAGCGGTACACCACCGAGAACGACCCGTACGTCGCCGAGCTGGACGGCGTGCCCGTCGGCGCCCTCGTCCTGGACAGCGGGCCCAGCCCGCAGCTGCCGGTCCCCCGGGCCGGCGAGCCCGAGCGCTACGTGCGCCTGCTGGTCTCCGACCGCCGGCACGCGGGCCTCGGCATCGGCGCGGCCCTGCTGGAGCACGCCGTCGAGCAGACCCGGCGGGCGGGCGTGGAGCTGCTGCGGGTGGACTGCTGGGCGGGCGGCGGGGGCGAGCTGGTCGCGTTCTACGAGCGCTGCGGCTTCACCCGCACGCAGTCCTTCCGCTCCGGCGACTGGCCGGGGCAGGTCCTGGCCCGCCGGGTCGGCTGATCAGCCCCCGGTGAGGCGGCCGGTCACACGGCGGACTCCGCCAGGACGGCCTCCAGGCGGTCGAAGCGGGCCTGCCAGACCTCCAGGCAGTGCGCGCAGTCGCTGTCGGAGCCGTGGCGGTCGTCGGTGAAGCGGACCAGGGTGGAGTCCGTACCGAGCGGCTCCAGGTGGAAGCGGATCCGGTCGTGGTCGTCGACCGTGTACTCGGCGATCCGCTCGACGTCCCACGCCGTGACGTGGCCGGTGGCCGTGGTCTCCTCGTCGATCCAGCGCAGCGTCACCGCCCCGCCCAGCCTGCGTTCCAGCACCTGCGCGTCCGCGAGCCAGGTACGCAGTCCCTCCGGGGTGGTCAGGGCCGGCCAGACCGTCTCGTAGGCGAACGGCAGGTGCGGCTCGAAGTGCAGCATGTAGCGGTCGCCGTCCCGGCGCTCGCTGGTGCCTTGCGGTGTCGGCATGGCACCAGCGTCACTCGGTCCGGTCGGCGGCGCACCTCGGGCTACACGCCGCCGTAGCTGTGCTTGCCGTTCAGCAGGATGTTCACGCCGTAGTAGTTCCAGATCCAGCAGGCGAAGGCGAAGAGCGCCAGGTAGGCGGCCTTGCGGCCCTTCCAGCCGGCGGTGGCCCGGGCGTGCAGGTAGCAGGCGTACGCCACCCACGTCACGAACGACCAGACCTCCTTGGGGTCCCAGTCCCAGTAGCGGCCCCAGGCGTCGCCGGCCCAGATCGCGCCCGCGATGATCGTGAACGTCCACAGCGGGAAGACGGCCGCGTTGATCCGGTACGAGAACTTGTCGAGGGTGGCCGCCGCGGGCAGCCGCTCCAGGACCGAGGAGGCGAAGGCGCCCGGCTTGCCGCCGCCGGCGAGCTTGGTCTCGTAGGAGTCCCGGAAGAGGTACAGGGCGGTGCCGGCGGCGCCGATGTAGAAGGTCGCGCCGCAGAAGATGGCGGTGGAGACGTGGATCCACAGCCAGTACGAGTCCAGCGCCGGGACCAGCTGGTCGCTGTCGGTGTAGAGCCACTTGGTGGCGATGCCGAGGTCCAGCAGGACGGTGGTGACCAGGACCAGGCCGAGCCAGCGGACGTTCTTGCCGAGCGCGAGCAGCGCCAGGTAGACGCCGACCGCCATCGTGGAGAAGGTGATCGAGAACTCGTACATGTTGCCCCAGGGGGCCCGCTCGACCGACAGCGCGCGGGCCACGACCCCGGCGAACTCGATCAGGAAGCCGAGCACGGTCAGCGAGACCGCGATCCGCCCGTACAGGTCGCCCTTCTCGCTGCCGCCGGCGGCGCCGGGCCCGTCGGGCACGTGACGGCCGCCGGCCGCGCCCCGGCTGACCACCTTCGGCTTGTCCAGCACGGCGGTGGCGGTGCCCTTGCCCCGCACCTGCACGGCCGGGGCGGCCGCGGCGGGGGTGGAGGTCAGCGCGGCGGCGGTGCGGCCGACCTTGCTGCGGCTGCCGAAGACCCATTCGGCGATGTGCGCGAGGAAGGCGAGGGTGTAGACCGCCATCGACGAATAGATCAGGTAGTTGCTGATCTCAGCCAGGCTCTCGTTGGCTGCCACTGCGAGCGGCGTCATCCGCGCTCTCCTTCTCGGGACTCTTCAGCCTCTTCGGGCTCGGGGTCGGGCGCGGTCGGCGCCTGCTGGTTCAAGGTGGCGGCGAGGTCGGCCAGCTCCTCGGGGAGCTTGGCGGACTCGCTGCGTCCGAGGCCCGCCATCTCCACGACGGTCACGCCGTCCGGGCCGGACACCGCGCGGACCCAGATCCGGCGGCGCTGGATGAACAGGGAGCCGGCCAGACCCACGACGGCACCCACGGCGCCGCCGAGCGCGAGGCCGTTGCCGGGCTGCTCGGAGATCTGGAACGTCGCCCACCGCTCGATGCCCTCGAACTTCACGGTGCCCGCGCCGCCCGGCAGGACCATCTCCTCGCCGAGGGCCAGGCGCTGCTTGAAGGGCTGGCCGGAGTCGTCCTTGAACTGCTGCATCTTGGACGTCTCCAGCCGGTAGACGTTCTGCGGCAGACCGGAGTCGACGCCGAGGCTGCCGTGCCAGGCGTTCAGCGCCAGGCGCGGATTGGCGAGCTCGGGGAACTGGGAGAACATCGTGCCCGAGCCCTCGCCGGCGAATGTCGGCACGAACAGGGCGGTGAAGCCCAGCTGCTCCTTGACCCCGTCCTTGTTGGCGTAGCCGTCGGCGACCTTGATCGCGCCGGAGGAGGTCAGGTTGGCGTCCTGCGGCAGCATCGGCACGGCGTCCTTGAAGACCACCTTGCCGGTGGGGTCGGTCACCGAGACCACCGGGGCGTAGCCGTGGCCGAGCAGGAAGACCTTGGAGCCGTCGATCTCCAGGGGCTTGTTGACCTCGATCTCGGCCTTGGTGGGGGTGCCGTCGGCGCCCCTGCTCCAGGTGACGTACGCCTTGAAGGTGCGCGCGGTGCCGCGCTGCGGGCCGGTCTTCTCGAACGAGGCGTCGAACCGGTCCAGGGTGAAGCTGAACGGCGGCAGGCCGTCGGCGTCGAAGAGCGAGCCGGGCTTGAAGTCGTCGTACTGGGTGAGCGTGTTCGAGAAGCCCTTGCCGCGCAGGACCAGCTTGCCGCCCTCGTACTTGTAGAGCTTGCCCCAGGCGAAGGCGACGAGGATCGCGATCAGCGCGAGGTGGAAGACCAGGTTGCCGGCCTCGCGCAGGTAGCCCTTCTCGGCGGCGACGGACGAGCCGCCGGCCGCGGCCTCGGTGCGGAAGCGGCGCCGGCCGAGCAGGGTCCGGGCGTGGGCGAGGACCTCCTCGGGGGTGGCCGTGGTGCGCCAGGTCGCGTGGACGGGCATCCGGTCGAGCCGCTTGGGCGCGCCCGGCGGGCGGCCGGTCAGCTGGCCGACGAACTGCCAGGTGCGCGGGACGATGCAGCCGATGAGGGAGACGAACAGCAGGATGTAGATCGCGGAGAACCACACCGAGCCGTAGACCTCGAACAGCTGGAGCTTCTCGGCGAGCGGCACCCAGAACTCGTGGGTCTTCTTCCACTGCTCGACCTTCAGCGGGTCGATGTGGGTCTGCGGCACGAGCGAGCCGGGGATGGCGCCGAGCGACAGCAGGAACAGCAGGAGCAGCGCGACGCGCATGGAGGTCAGCTGCCGCCAGAACCAGCGCAGCCAGCCGAGCAGGCCGATGCCGACCGGGCCGGCGGTGTCCTCGGCGGGCGCGGTCGACAGCTGGGCGCCGGCGGCGGCCTCGGAGGCGTCGTCGGCGGCGGCGCGCTCGGCGGGCTCGGCCGCGGCGGGCTCGGCGGGCTCGGCCGCGGGGGTCGTCTTGTCCGTCGTACTCATCAGTCCTGTGTCCTCAGATCCCCACCGTGAAGCCCTGGGTCCAGCCCTGCATCTCCTGGACGATGCTGTCCCACGTTCCTGTGACGAGCAGCAGTCCGGTCACGATGAGCATGCCGCCGCCGATCCGCATCACCCACGCGTAGTGCTTCTTCACCCATCCGAACGCACCCAGCGCCTTGCGGAAGGCGACGGCCGCCGCGATGAACGGCAGGCCCAGGCCCAGGCAGTAGGCGGTGGTCAGCAGGGCGCCGCGGCCCGCGCTCGCCTCGTTGAGCGAGAGGGTGGAGACGGCGGCCAGGGTGGGCCCCATGCAGGGGGTCCAGCCGACGCCGAAGAGCACGCCGAGCACCGGCGCGCCGATCAGGCCGGCCGTGGGCCGCTTGTGGAAGCGGAACTCGCGCATCGTGAGTCCGGGGATCAGGCCCATGAAGAACAGCCCGAGCACGATCACCAGGCCGCCGAGGACCTGGGAGATGATCCGCCGGTTCTCCTGGAGGGTCTCCCCGAAGTAGCCGAAGAGGGCGCCGCCGGAGACGAACACGGCGGTGAAGCCCAGCACGAACAGCCCGGCCCCGGCGAGCATCCGCCCGCGCCGGGCCTCGGCCAGGTCCGCGCCGCTGACGCCGGTGACGTAGGAGAGGTAGCCGGGTACGAGCGGCAGCACGCACGGCGAGAAGAAGGAGACGAGTCCGGCGAGCACGGCGATGGGCAGGGCCAGCAGCAGGGCCCCGCCCAGGACGGTCTCGTTGACGCCGGTCGTCCCGGCGGCGAGGGGGAGCACGTCCGTCACTGCTCCGCCAGCAGCGGGTCGATCATCTTGCGCAGCTGCTCCTCGTTGACGGCGACGAGCGTGCGGGCGGCGATCCGGCCCTGCTTGTCGAGCACGATCGTGGAGGGGATCGACTGCGCGTTCAGCGTGCCCTTGGGGAAGCGCAGCATCAGCTTGCCGTCCGGGTCGTACAGGCTCGGGTAGGTGATCCCGAAGTTCTGCTCGAAGGCGGCGGCGGACTGCTTGCTGTTGTCGCGGGTGTTGATCCCGACGAACGCCACGTCCTTGCCGGCGTCGGCCAGCTCCTTGGAGACCTTGGCGAAGTACGGCGCCTCGGCGCGGCACGGCGGGCACCACGAGCCCCACACGTTGAGCACCACGACCTTGCCCTTGAGGGTGGTCGTGTCGAGCGTCTTGCCGTCGACGGTCTCGCCGTCGAGCTTGGGCGCCTCGACCCGCTCGGCCTGGGCGACGGTGGAGATCCCGCCGGCCCCGGTGACGTAACCGCCGCCCGAGCTCTTGGCGGACTTGCTCCCACCGGCGGAGTCGCCGCAGGCGGTCAGGGTCAGGGCGCCGGCGAGGGTCACCGCGGTCAGCAGGAGCGCGCGGCCACTGGTCGAGCGGCGGCGGGGGGCGCTGCTAAGGCTCATGTGAAAAGTTTCGCATGGGCGTTTTCGGCGATCTTCACGCCCCCCACGGGCGTCTCAGCCGAGGAAGCCGCGCCAGCCCGCGGCGGGTGCCTGCCCGGGCGCGAGACTGCGGAGCTTGGCGAGGACGGCGGGGTCCTGGACGTCGAGCCAGTCCACGAACTGCCGGAAGGACACCAGCCGCACGTCCTTTTTGCCCGACATGCCCTTGAGGGCCTCCTCGACGGCGTCCATGTAGATCCCGCCGTTCCACTGCTCGAAGTGGTTGCCGATGAACAGCGGTGCCCTGTTTGTCTCGTATGCCCGCTTGAAGCCGCCGAGGTAGGCGGCGGTCGCCTGGCTGCGCCAGGCGGGATGGTTCGCGGGCGCGCCCTGGGTGGTGTTGCGCGACTGGTTGGCGAGGATGTTGTAGTCCATCGACAGCACCTCGAACGAGTGCCCGGGGAAGGGGATCGCCTGCAACGGCAGGTCCCACACACCCCCCTTCTTCGCCGGCCACACCTGCCGGCCCCCCGGCGAGCTGGCGTCGTAGCGCCAGCCGAGCGCCTGCGCGGTGGGCAGCAGCTGCTCCTGGCCGAGCAGGCAGGGGGTGCGCCCGCCCACCAGCTCTTTGCGGTAGTCGAAGGGCAGCGGCTCGACGTCGGTGAAGCCGGTGGCGGTCCGCCAGCCGGTGACGAACGCCACGGCCTGCTCGATCTCGCTCCTCCAGTCGGCGGACGTCCAGCGCGCCACGGACCCGCTCCCGGCACAGAAGTGCCCGTTGAAGTGGGTGCCTATCTCGTGCCCGTCGAGCCAGGCCTGGCGCAGGTGGCGCAAGGTGCTGCGCACGTTCTCCTCCTTGAGGTAGCCGATGTCGGACGCCCCGACGGGATTCCTGGGCGGCCGGTACAGGCCCTTTTTGCCCTCCGGCAGCAGATAGATCCCGGACAGGAAGAAGGTCATCGCCGCGTGGTGGTCCTTCGCGAGCTTCAGGAAGCGCGGGAAGAGCCCGTTGCCGACCTCCCCCGCCCCGTCCCAGCTGAACACCACGAACTGCGGCGGCGTCTCCCCCGGCTGCAGCGGCCGGGGCCGGTCCGGCTGGTTCGGCTGCGCCCCGGTGTCGGCGGTGGACCCGTCGCCGATGAGCACGGGCCCCGGCCGCCCGGACCCCCCACCACCCCCGAACCACGCCCGCCCGTCCCCACCCCCGCACCCCGCGACCCCGACCACGGCCGCGGCGGCGGCGACCCCGAGAGCACTCCGCCGACTGACATCGCCCATCTCGCCCACCCCATAGGCCGGTTCCGCCGCGCGGGACTTGTGCGCTCAAGAGCTTGATTCCCTCCCGCGGTGAGGGCATGAGCCCGATTCCGTCACAGAAGGGCACCAACCACGCAACAGCCGCCGAGCCGCAACGGGGCGGGCGCCCCGCCCCCCCCGCCGGGGGCGGGGGCGGGGCCCCCCCCCCCGGCCCGGGACGCAGGCCCGGCCAAGGGCCGGACTGCGGGACGCGGGGTCGGGGGCCCGGGCCGGAGAGCAGGGCGGGGGTCCGATCCGGGCGCAGGCCGGGCGGAGCCGTGGCGCAGGTGGGGCTCGGGCCGGGCGGCAGGCCGCAGGCCTCGTCGCGCCGCGACGCAAGCCGCAGGCCGTGCCCAGGGCAGCCGCAGGCCGAGGCCGCAGGCGCCCCGAGGGGCAGATCGGGGCCGCACTTGGGGGCCGAGCCGGGCCGCACGGTGAAGCCTCGGGGCGGGCCGCACGGTGAAGCCCCAGGACGGGGCGCCGGAAGGGGCCCGGGACGGGCGCACGATGGAGCCTCGGGCTCGGCCGCATGGTCGGGCCCCGGGACGGGCGCACGATGGAGCCCCGGGCCCGGGCGCAGGGTGGCGCCCCAGGGTGGGGGCGCAGGGTGGGGGTGTCCGGGACGTAAAGCGTGATTTGTGGCGTAGCCGCTGCACACGGTGCGGAATCAGGCAGCACCGCCATAAATCATGCAGTCCCGGACACCCCCACCCGGAGCCCCCACCCCCCGAAGCCACGCCCCGCCCGCGCAACCGCCGAAGCCCAGCCAAGGCCAAGGCCCGCGGGGCCCGGCCAGAGGCGCCGGGGCGAAGGCCCGTCCGGGGCGGAGGGCCGAGCCGGGGGCCGAGCCGGAGCCGGGCGGGTGGCCCGGGGTTGGCGCGCGTCGTGCCGGTGTCGCGGCCGGGCCGAGGACGCGAGGTTGGGGGGCCTGGGCCGGAGGCACAGGGTTGGAGGCCAGGCGGGGGGACCGGCCGCGGACCCGGCCAGGCACAGGCCGCAGGCCCGTGTCCAGGGCGGACGGACGCCGAGGGCGCAGGCCCGGGTCGCGCCGAGGGCCGCAGGCCGAGCGCAGTTGAGGGTCCAGCCGGGGCGCACGATGGAGCCCCGGGGCGCGGCACAAGGTGGGGCCCCGGGACCGGGCGCAGGGCCGGGCCCCAGGGTGGGGGCGCACGATGGAGCCCGGAGCCCCCACCCCCCGAAGCCACGCCCCGCCCGCGCAACCGCCGAAGCCCAGCCAAGGCCAAGGCCAAAACCCCGGCCCCCACGGGCGTCCTACGCTCCGAACGCCTTCCCCTTCCCCTTCACCGCCTTGGCCCCCGCCAGCAGATGCGCCGGCACCAGATCCCGCGCCGGCTCGCTGTACCCCACGGAAACGATCCGGTCCCCGCGGTACGTGAACGACGTCAGCGAAGCCAGGGTGCACTGCCTGCGCCGCGGGTCGTGCCACAGCCTCCGCTTCTCCACGAAGCTCCGCACGATCCAGATCGGCAGCTGGTGGCTGACGCACACCGCCTCGTGCCCCCGCGCCGCGTCCTTCGCCGCGTCCAGCGCGCCCATCATCCGCACGACCTGCTCGACGTACGGCTCGCCCCACGACGGCTTGAACGGGTTCGTCAGGTGCTTCCAGTTGGACGGCCTGCGCAGCGCGCCGTCCCCGACCCCGAACGTCTTGCCCTCGAAGACGTTCTCCGCCTCCAGCAGCCGCGCGTCGGTGGCCAGCTCCAGCCCGTGGCTCTTGGCGATGGGCGCCGCCGTCTCCTGGGCGCGCTCCAGCGGCGAGGAGACGACGTGCGTGATGTCGCGCCCCTCCAGGTGCTCGGCGACCCGGTCCGCCATCTGCCGCCCGAGGGCGGACAGGTGGTACCCGGGCCGGCGCCCGTACAGCACGCCGTCGGGGTTCTCCACCTCGCCGTGGCGGACGAGGTGGACGACGGTGATCTCCCCCTGGCTCATGCCGTGGCCTCCGCGGCGGCCCGCGCGGCGGCCGGCAGGGCCGCGGCGACCCGCTCCACCGCCCGCTCGTCGTGCGCGGTCGAGACGAACCACGACTCGAACGCCGACGGCGGCAGGTACACGCCGTTGGCCAGCATCGAGTGGAAGAACGCGGTGAAGCGGAAGGACTCCTGCTTCTTCGCGTCGTCGTAGTTGCGGACCTCGTCCTCGGTGAAGAACACCGAGAACATGTTGGAGGCGGTCTGCAGCCGGTGCGCGACGCCTTCCTTGGTCAGCGCGTCCGTCACCAGCGTGCGGATCTGCTCGGAGGCCGCGTCGACCTTCGCGTACGCCGCGTCGTCGAGCAGCCGCAGCTGGGCCAGGCCCGCGGCGGTGGCGATCGGGTTACCGGACAGGGTGCCGGCCTGGTAGACCGGGCCCGCCGGGGCCAGCGCCGCCATCACGTCGGCGCGGCCGCCGAACGCGGCGGCCGGGAAGCCGCCGCCCATGACCTTGCCGAAGGTCATCAGGTCGGGCTTGACGCCGTCCACGCCGTACCAGCCGGCACGGCTCGTACGGAAGCCCGTCATGACCTCGTCGGAGATGTAGAGGGCGCCGTCGGCACGACAGATTTCGGCCAGACCTTGGTTGAAGCCGGGCGCGGGCGTGACCACGCCCATGTTGCCCGGGGCGGCCTCGGTGATCACGCAGGCGATCTCGCCGGGGTGCGCGGCGAACGCCGCCCGCACGGCGTCGAGGTCGTTGTACGGCAGCACGATCGTGTCGCCGGCCTGCGCGCCGGTCACGCCGGGGGTGTCGGGCAGGGCGAAGGTGGCCAGGCCGGAACCGGCGGCGGCCAGCAGGGCGTCCACGTGGCCGTGGTAGCAGCCGGCGAACTTCACGACCTTGGCGCGACCGGTGAAGCCACGGGCGAGCCGGATCGCCGACATGGTCGCCTCGGTGCCCGAGGACACCAGGCGCACCTGCTCGACGGGCTCGATCCGGGCCACGATCTCCTCGGCGAGCGCGACCTCGCCCTCACCGGGCGTGCCGAAGGAGGTGCCGCGGGCGACGGCCTCCTGCACGGCGGCGATCACCTCGGGGTGCGCGTGGCCGAGGATCATCGGACCCCAGGAGCACACGAGATCGACGTATTCGCGGCCATCGGCGTCCGTCAGGTACGGACCGGTACCGGACACCATGAACCGGGGTGTTCCGCCCACGGCGCGGAAGGCGCGAACCGGAGAGTTCACGCCGCCGGGGGTCACGAGGGACGCGCGCTGGAACAGCGTCTGCGAAACTGGGGCTTCATACGGGTACGGGTAGCTCACACGAGCCATGGTCTCACCAGGCCGCGACTGTCTTGCGGACGGGCGTTTCACCGCGCCGCCGCGGGGGAGGTCACTGCCATGATGATCAGGCTGCGTGGCGGGGGCCGCGGGGCCGGGGCAGGCAAGACCAGTCGGGTGGAGATATGCAACGCGGTGGTGGACCGGGCGAGGGCACGGACGGCCTGGACCCGCAGCGCGCCCGTGAGGCCCGTGAGGCCCGCCGCCGCGGCAAGCACCGGCGGAACGCGGCCGCGGAGCAGGCCGACACCGCCGGGCCCGCCGGCGCGGGGAGCCCGCGCGGCGCGGAAGCGGAACCGAAGCGGGACCGCGACCGGCGCGAGCCGGGTGGACCCGCGCTCGGCGGCACCGCGCTCGGCGGCCCCTCCACCGGCGGCTCCTCCCCCGGCGGCCCCCTCGGCGGCCCGGCCCTGGGCGGGCCTCCCCTCGGCGGCCCTGCCCTCGGTGGCCCTGCCCTCGGTGGCCCTGCCCTCGGCGGCCCCCTCGGTGGGACGCCCCTGGGCGGCTCGCCGCTCGGCAGCTCCTCGCTCGGAGGGTCGTCCGCCCTGGGCGGCCCGTCCCTCGGCGGGCCGTCGCTCGGCGGCCCTTCCCTCGGCGGCCCGGCGGTCGAGGGTCCTGGCTCGGCGATCGGGGGCCGCGGCATGGGGGTGACGTACAAGTACTTCGGCGCCCCGGACGGCGCCACGGCCGCCCGGGTGCCGATCTCTATGCGCCCGGAGGAGCTCGGCGGCGACGAGCTCGGCATGGGCGGCATGTTCACCAAGATCAAGCCGGAGACGGTGGCCGCGATGGTCCTGACCGGCATCGAGGGCATACCGCTGCACAAGGTGCCGCCGCTGGAGCTGGTGGTCCTCCACCCCGACTACGCGGTGGTCAAGCTCCCCATGACCGTGGTCGACCCGCTGCGTGAGATCGGCGAGGAGTCGGTCGGCGCGGCGGCCTTCATCTGGTCCACGGTCCCCGACCGCGGCGGCCCGAGCGACGCCTTCAACGTCTACCAGCTCCTGCACGAGTGGCAGGACTTCTCCCAGCGCCTGCACGAGGCGGGCCACCAGCCGTACTGCTTGGTGTGGCCGTGACGATGCGCCACCGTTCCGGCCTGGCTGCGGCGACGGCGTAGGGCCGCGGCCCGGTCGGTCCCCGGGGCGGCGGCAGCCTGCCCGCCAGGAGGGCGCGATCCCCGACGCCGGGCCCCGCAGTCGGTCGGCGGCCAGCACGCCAAGGCCCGGCACAGCGCGGCACGGCCCGGCCCGGCACGCCACGGCCCGGCACAGCACGCCCCCCACCACACCGCGCCCGGCAGCGTTGCCGCCGGCCCCGCCCGCCGGCCCCGCCCGCCGCCCCGGCCGGTGGTGTTGCCGGCGGAGCGGTGGGCGGCGCGGCACTTGGCAGTGGCAACAGGGTGCGGTGTTCCCGTGCGGCCGCCGATAACCGAGGATCTGTTTTGTTTTCGGGCAAGGGTGCGGGCGCCGCCACGGCGGCGTGCCTTCGGTCTCCCCGCCCGCCGGATCCGATTGCAGAGCAGGTGTCATGCCGACCACCGAGAAGGTCCACCAGCTGCCGCAGACCAACCAGCTGCGCGCACTGCACACGATCATCCGCGACCGCGACGCCGCCCGCACCGACTTCGTCCACCACTCCCGCCGCGTGATCCGGCTGCTGCTGGAAGCGGCGCTGGACCTGCTGCCGTTCGACAAGCAGGACGTGACCACGCCGGTCGGCGAGACGTACCCGGGGCTGCGGTTCACCGGCAAGCTGTGCGCCGTGCCCGTGATCCGGGCCGGCGACGCCATGGCCGACGAGCTGCGGCAGATGATCCCCGGCATCCGCGTCGGCAAGATCCTCATCCAGCGGGACAAGACCACCAAGCTGCCCCAGCTGCACTACTGGAACCTGCCCGACGACGTCGCCGACCGCCACGTCCTGCTGCTGGAGCCGATGCTCGCCACCGGCGGCAGCGCCCGTACGGCCATCGAGGTGCTGGGCGCCGCCGGGGTGCGCGAGGACCGGATCGTGCTGGTCAACTTCCTGTCCGCGCCCGAGGGCATCGAGGCGGTGCACGCCGCCCATCCCGAGGTCACCATCGTCACGTCCTCGATCGAGGAGCGGCTCAACGCCGGGGCGTTCATGATCCCCGGGATCGGCGACTTCGGGGACCGCTACTTCGGCACCACCGACTCGGCCCTGGCCGCCGGGCGATGAGCACGGCCGGAACCCCCGCGGGAAGCGGCGCGCCCGGTGCCGCGGCCGCCGGCCCCCGGCTCGCGACGGACTCGCTCGTCACCGCGCTGGCCCCCGCCGTATGGGGATCGACATACCTGGTGACCACCGAGTTGCTGCCGCCGGACCGGCCCCTGCTCGCGGCCACCGCACGGGCGCTGCCCGCCGGGCTGATCCTCGTGGCGCTGGGCCGGACCCTGCCGCGCGGGGTGTGGTGGGGCCGGGCCCTGGTGCTGGGCGTGCTGAACATCGGCGCGTTCTTCTACTTCCTCTTCCTCGCCGCGTACCACCTGCCCGGCGGCGTGGCCGCCCTGGTGGGCTCGGTCCAGCCGATGTTCGTGCTGCTGCTGTCGGTCCTGCTGCTGGGGGACCGGATCAAGGCGGTGCACGTGGTGGCGTGCCTGCTCGGCGCGGCCGGGGTCGGGCTGCTGGTGCTCCAGCCGGACGCCGGGCTCGACGCCGTGGGCGTGGCCGGCGGTCTGCTCGCCGCGGGCAGCATGGCCTGCGGGATCGTGCTGACCAAGCGGTGGGGGCGGCCCGAGGGCGTCGGCCTGCTGACCTTCACCGGCTGGCAACTGGCCGTCGGCGGGCTGGTGCTCACCCCCGTCACCCTGCTCGCCGAGGGCCTGCCGGCCGCTGTCACCGGGGCGAACCTCGCCGGGTTCGCGTACCTGGGCGGGGTCGGGGCGCTGTTCGCCTACGCCGTGTGGTTCCGCGGGGTGGAGCGGCTGCCGGCGCTGGCGGTGTCGTTCCTCGGTTTCATCTCGCCGCTCGCGGCCACCGCGCTCGGCTACCTGGTCCTGGACCAGACGCTCGGCCCGCTCCAGATGGTGGGCGCCGTCGCCGTCCTCGCCGCGGTGTTCGTGGCACAGCCCCGCCCAGCGCGCCGTCGGGCCGCCGACGCCGCGCGGCACCCGTCCGTGACGTCTCCAGACTCCCTCGACGACGCCACGTCGAGGCCCGTGACCCCTGGCCGAGGCCATGAACACTGACGAACCCGAAACGTTTCCTCCCTCCCTCCCCGCCACCACGGCCGCCACTCCTGCCCCAACCACCACTTCCGCCTCGTCGGCCTCGCCGGCCTCGCCGGCCTCGCCGGCCTCCCGGCCCGCGCCGGGCGGACCGGCCGCCCCGGCGCACGCGCCCGCGCACCTGACCGCGCTCCTGGCGGAGCAGGTGGCCGCCCGGCCCGAGGCCGTGGCCGTGGAGGACACCGAAGGCGGCCGGCTGACGTACGCCGACCTGGCGGACGCGGCCCAGCGGCTCGGCGCCCGCCTGCGCGGCCTGGGCGCCGGACCCGGCACCCCGGTCGGTCTCTACGCCGACCCCGGCATCGACCTGATGACCGCCGTCTGGGGCATCCTCGCCTCGGGCGCGCCCTACCTCCCGCTGTCCCCGGACTACCCCGCCGACCGGCTGCGCTACATGGCCGAGAACGCCGCCCTCGACCTGGTCGTCACCCAGCCGCACCTGGTGGACCGCCTGCGCGAGCTCCTCCCGGCGAGCACCGGCGTCGTCGTGGTGGGCGAGGCCGCGCCCGGCGGGCCCACCGACGCACCCTCGGCCGGCCCCGCCCCCGCACTCGGCGACGCGCGCCCGACCACTCCCGGGTCCCCGGCTCCCGGCGCCGACCTCGGGCGCTCGGCTCCCGGAGGCAACCTCGGCGCCGGCCTCGGGACCGACCTCGGGCCCGGGGACCTCGCCTACGTCATCTACACCTCCGGCTCGACCGGCCGCCCCAAGGGCGTGATGATCGAGCACCACAGCATCGTCGCGCAGCTGCGCTGGCTGGCCCGGCGCGGGCACCTCGGCCCCGCCACGACCGTGCTGCAGAAGACCCCCATGAGCTTCGACGCCGCCCAGTGGGAGCTGCTCGCCCCCGCCGCCGGCGGGCGCGTCGTGATGGCCGCCCCCGGGAGCTACCGGGATCCCGAGGCGCTGATCGACACCATGGCCGCGCACGCGGTCACCACCCTGCAGTGCGTGCCCACCCTGCTCCAGGCCCTCCTGGACACCGAGCGCCTGCCGTCCTGCACCGCCCTGACGCGGGTCTTCTCCGGCGGTGAGGCCCTCACCGTCAAACTGGCCCGCGCCTTCGCCGCGCAGTTGCCCGGCGCCACGCTGGTCAACCTCTACGGCCCCACCGAGTGCACCATCAACGCCACCGCCCACCACGTCGACCTGGACTCCCTGGCCGACGAGGGGCCCTCCGCCATCGTCTCCATCGGCGAACCGGTCGACCACACCCGCTGCTTCGTCCTCGACGAGGACCTCCGCCCGGTCGGCATGGGCGAGAAGGGCGAGCTCTACATCGGCGGCGTCCAGCTCGCCCGCGGCTACGTCGACCTCCCCGAGCAGACCGCCGAACGCTTCGTCACCGCACCCTTCCTGCCCGGCGAACGCCTCTACCGCACCGGCGACCTGGCCGCGTGGAACACCGACGGCACCATCCGGTTCTGCGGCCGCGTCGACACCCAGGTCAAGCTGCGCGGCTACCGCGTGGAACTGGAGGAGATCACCTCCGCCATCGAGGAGCACGCCTGGGTCCGCCGCGCCGCGGCCGTCGTCACCGACGACCCGCGCACCGGCTTCCAGCAGCTGTGCGCCCTGGTCGAGCTCGACCCCAAGGAAGCCGCCCTGATGGACCAGGGCAACCACGGCGCCCACCACCAGTCCAAGGCCAGCAAGCTCCAGGTCAAGGCGCAGCTGTCCAACCCGGGCCTGCGCGAGCCGCACGAACTGGCCGGCCGCCCCGTCCTCGCCCTGCCCGGCCGTACGCCTTCCCCGCACCAGCGGCGCGAGACCTTCGCCCGCAAGACGTACCGCTTCTACGAGGGCGGCAAGGTCACCCGCGCCGACCTCGAAGCCCTGCTCGCACCCCGCCCGGCCCCGGCGCTCAGCCGCCCGCTCAGCCAACTGACTTTGGATCAGCTCGGGGAGGTGCTGCGCTGGTTCGGCCCCTTCCACAGCTCCGAACGCCTCCTGCCGAAGTACTCCTACGCCTCCCCCGGCGCCCTGTACGCCACCCAGCTCTACGTCGAGTCCCACGGCGGTGCCGCCGGCCTGCCCCAGGACACCGGCACCCCGCACGCCGGCACCCCGGACACCGGCACCCCGGGCGGCGGCATCCCGGGCGGCGGCATCCACTACTTCCACCCCGTCGACCACACCCTCGTCCGCATCGCCGACGCCCCGCCCGGCCCGGGCGCCCCCGCGGGACCGGACGGCGGCGCGCCCGCGGGACCGGACGGCGGCGCCCCCGCGCTCCGCCTGCACTTCGTCGGCAAGCACCGCGCCATCGCCCCCGTCTACCGCAACAACATCCGGGAGGTCCTGGAGTTCGAGACGGGCCACATGCTGGGCGTCTTCGAGGAGGTCCTGCTCCCGTACGGCCTGACCGTGCGCCCGTACGGCCACGACGAGTCGGTCCGCGACCACCTCGACGTGGCGGCCGAGGACCACTACCTCGGCACGTTCGAGATCGTCCCCGCCGCCGACGCGCCGCCGGGCCCCGCCCCGGTGGACCTGTTCCTGCAGTCCCACCCCGGCCGCGTCCGCGACCTCCCCGGCGGCCTGTACCGCCACGACCCGGCCACCGGCGGCCTCACCCCGCTGTCCCCCGAGACGGTCGAGAAGCGCCACGTCATCGCCATCAACCAGGGCGTGTACGAGGCCGCCTCGTTCGGCGTCACCGCCGTCGCGCGCACCCCGCAGCCCTGGCTGGAGTACGTGGACCTGGGCCGCACCCTGCACCACCTCCAGCGCAACTCGCTGCGCCTGGGCCTGATGTCGTCGGGCTACTCCTCCAAGTCCGGCCACCCGCTGCCCACCGCGCGCCGCATCGACGACCTGCTCGCCGCCGCCGGCATCCCGTCCGGGCCGTCGTACTTCTTCCTCGGCGGCAAGGTCAGCGAGGAGCAGGTCAGCTCGACCGGCATGCGCGAGGACTCCGTCCACATGCGCGGCCCGACCGAGATGATCCGCGACGACCTGGCCCGGCTGCTGCCCGACTACATGATCCCCAACCGCGTCGTGGTGCTGGACGCGCTCCCGCTGACCGCCAACGGCAAGATCGACTACGCGGCGCTGGCGGCCCGCCAGGAGCTCACCGGTCCCGCCGCGCGCACCGCCGGCGCCCCCCGCGTCGCGCCCGCCACCCCGCTGGAGGAGTGGCTGGCGCGGGCCTGGGCCAAGGCGCTGAAGTACGCCGACCTCACGGACGTGTCGATGGAGGACAGCTTCTTCGCCTGCGGCGGCAACTCCCTCATCGCGATGACCCTGACCCGCTGGATCAACCGCGAGTTCGGCCTCTCGCTGCCCATGCAGACCCTCTTCGACCACCCCCGGCTGGCCGACCTCGCCGCCCGCATCGCCGACGGCGGCGCCGCGCTGCCCGCCTCGCGCCTGGTCCGGCTGCACGACGACGGCCCCGGCACCCCGGTGTTCTGCTGGCCGGGCCTGGGCGGCTACCCCATGAACCTGCGCCTGCTGGCCCGCGAGTCCGCGACGGGCGGCCCGTTCTACGGGGTCCAGGCCCGCGGCATCAACCCCGGGGAGGTCCCGTACCCGACCATCGCCGAGACGGCCGCCGCGGACGTCGCCGCACTGCGCCGCATCCAGCCGGAGGGCCCGTACAGGCTGTGGGGGTACTCCTTCGGCGCCCGCGTCGCCTTCGAGAGCGCCTGGCAGCTGGAACGGGCCGGGGCCGAGGTCGCCGAGCTGCTGCTGATCTGCCCCGGCAACCCGAAGCTGCGCGACGCCGACGGCCGCCCCTACCCGCGCGTGTCCTCGTACGCCAACCCCGGCTACGTGACGATCCTCTGGTCCGTCTTCGCCGGCTCCCTGACCGGGCCCGGCCTGGAGGAGTGCCTGTCGGCGGCCCGGGACGAGGACGGCTTCGTGGACTTCGTCGCGTGCTCCTTCCCCGAGCTCGACCGGGACACGATCCGCCGGATCACGCGGATCGTCGGGGAGACGTACGAGTTCGAGTACAGCTTCCGCGAACTGGCCGAGCGGCGGCTGCGCGCGCCCGTGACCCTGGTCCGCGCCACCGGTGACGACTACTCGTTCATCGAAGGCCGCTCCGGCTGGTCCGCCGCGCCGCCCCGCGTCCTGGACCTGGCGGCCGACCACTACGAGGTGCTGCGGGAGGCGGGGATCGCGGAGCTGGTGGCCGCCGTCGGCGGCCGGCACCGGCAGCACCGGCATCCCTAGCAGCACCGGCACCGGTCCGGCCGACCGGCCGGGCCCACCGACCGACCTGCCGCGCGCACACCGCCGGCAGGGCACACCGAGGAAAGGAACGAAGGAAGATGCCGCACGTCCACGTCCAGCACTACCCGAAGGACAACCTCACCCCCGAGCGCCTGAAGGCCTTCGACGAGGCCGTCACCGCCGCCGTCACCGAGACCTTCGGCGTCACCGGCGACAAGGTGTCCATCGCCCTGGAGACCGTCGCCCCCGAGCTGTGGTACGACCAGGTCGTCACCGCCTTCGCCGCCCGCCGGGAGCTGCTCATCAAGGCCCCCGGCTACTGGAAAGAGGCGTGAGCGCGGCCGTGCCGCCCGTGCCGCTGGTGTACTCGGAGGAGGTCCGTGAGGCCCTCCACGAGGGCCGGGCCGTGGTGGCGCTGGAGTCCAACGTCATCACGCACGGCCTGCCCTACCCGGACAACGCGGCCACGGCCCGCAAGGTCGAGGCCGCCGTCCGGGCGGGCGGGGCGGTGCCCGCCACCGTCTGCGTGGACGGCGGGGCGATCCGGGTCGGCATGACCGACGCCGACATCGAGCGCTTCGCCTCCCTGCCCGGCATCCCCAAGGTCTCCAGCCGCGACCTGCCCCTGGTCCTCGCCTCGGGCGGGCCCGGCGCCACCACGGTGGCCTCGTCGCTGGTCGCGGCGGAGCTGGCCGGGATCCGGTGGTTCTCGTCGGCGGGCATCGGCGGGGTGCACCGGGGGGCGCAGGAGACGTTCGACGTCTCCTCCGACCTCATCCAGTTCACCCGGTCCCGGGTCGCGGTCGTCTGCGCCGGCGCGAAGATGATCCTGGACCTGGGGCTGACCCTGGAGTACCTGGAGACCCACTGCGTGCCCGTCGTCGCGTACCGCTCGGACGACTTCCCGGCCTTCTACTGCCGTACCAGCGGCCACCGGGCCCCGCACCGCGTCGACGACGAGGCCGTGCTCGCCCGCGCCGTCGAGACGCACTGGGCGCTCGGCAGCCCGACCTCCTTCCTCGTCACCACCCCGGTGCGGGAGGCGGACGCCATAGACTCCGCCGAGGTGGACGCCGCGATCCGCGAAGCGGTCACGGCGGCGGCCCGGGACGGCGTCTTCGGCCAGGGCCTGACCAAGTACCTGATGCGCGCGGTCGACGCGGCCACCGACGGGCGCTCGGCCCGGGCCAACATGGCGGTCCTGGCCACGTGCGCCGAGACCGCCGGGCGCCTGGCGGCCGCGCACAGCACGACGATGCGGAGCGGGGGGACGGCGGGATGAGCGACGTGAGCGGCGTGAGCGGCCCGAGCGGCGGGGGCCCTGGGCCGGGAGGTGCGGGACCGGGGCTGCGGCTGGCGGTCTTCGACCTGGACGGCACGCTGGTGGACACGCCGAGGGCGATCGTCGAGACGTTCGAGGCGGCCTTCGCCGCGATGCGGACGGGAACCGGCCCCGAGCGGGGGCCCGGGGTGCCGGGCCCCACGCCCGGCCCGGAGGCGATCCGGGCGACGATCGGGATGCCCCTGGAACGGGCCTGGGCCACCCTGCTGGACCTCCCGGCGGCGGACCCCCGGGTGGCGGAAGGCGTCGAGCAGTACCTGCGGCTGTTCCGCGAGCTGGTCCTGCCGCGTTCCCGCGACCTGCTCTTCCCCGGCGTCGTCGAAGGACTCGACGCGCTGCGCGCGGCCGGGTTCACCCTCGCCGTCGCGACCAGCAAGTTCTACGCGAGCGCGGACGCGCTGCTGACGGCCGCCGGGCTGCGGGAGCTGTTCGCCGAGGTGATCGGCGCGGACCAGGTCACGCACCCCAAGCCGCACCCGGAGTCGGGCGAGCTCGTCCTCGCCCGCCTCGGGGTCCCGGCCGGGGCCGCCGTGATGGTCGGCGACACCACGCACGACCTGCTGATGGCCCGGGCGGCGGGCATGCGGTCGGTCGCCGTGACGTACGGCATCCACTCGGCGGCGCTGCTCGCCGGGGCGGAACCGACCTGGGTGGCCGGCACGTTCGACGAGGTGGTCGACGCGATCACGTCGGCCGCGCCGCGCCCGCCGAGGGCGACGGCGGCGGCCCGGTGAGCAGGACGGGGAGTCAGGTGGGGTCGGCAGACGGAGCAACGCAGGGCGCGGCACGGGACGAGGCGCGGGACGCGGCGCAGGACGCGGCGCGGGCACAGGACGAGGTCCGGCTGCGCCGGTTCGAGCAGGAGGACCTGACCACGTTCTGGCGGATGCACACCGATCCGGAAGCGATCCGCATGGCGGCGTTCACGCCGAAGGAACCGCACGACCGCGCCGCGTTCGAGGCCTTCTGGCAGCGCATCACCGGCGACCCCTCGATCGACGTGCGCACGATCGTCCGCGGCGACGAGGTGGTGGGCCACATCTCGGTGTTCGGCCCGCCCGAGGAGCGGACCGTCGGTTACGCCGTCGCCCGCGCCCACTGGGGACGCGGCATCGCCACGGCCGCGCTGCGGCAGCTGCTCGCCGCCGTCCCGCAGCGCCCGCTGCGGGCCTGGGTGGCGACGGACAACGCCGGCTCACTGCGGGTGCTGCGCGCGTGCGGCTTCGTGGTCACGGGCCGGGAGACGAACTGGGCGCACGGACGGGGCGCGGACACGGAGGAATACATGCTGAGTCTCGGAGCGGTCCGGCTGACCCCGTGGTCGGAGGCGGATCTCCCCCTGCTGGAGCGGGCCAACACGCCGGAGATGACCGAGCACCTCGGCGGCCCCGAGCATCCCGACCGGCTGGCCGACCGCCAGCGCCGGTACGTCGCCCTGAGCGGGCGGCCGCCGGCGGCGGGGCGGATGTTCCGCGTGTCGCTGACGGACACGGGCGAGGACGTCGGCTCGGTCGGCTTCTGGGAGCGCGACTGGCGCGACGAGGAGGTCTACGAGACCGGCTGGGCCGTCTTCCCGGAGTTCCAGCGCCGCGGCCTGGCGGTGGCGGCGCTGACCGAACTGATCGCGTACGTCCGCGCCCACGGCACCCGCCCGGCCCTGCACGCCTTCCCCGGCACGGACCACCCCGCCTCGAACGCCGTCTGCCGCAAGGCGGGCTTCACCTTCCTGGGCGAGACCCAGTTCGAATACCCCCCGGGCATCTTCCACGCGAGCAACGACTGGCGGTTCCCGCTCGACCCCCAGCCGTAGCCCCGTGGCTCCGCCGGCCGGCGGAGCCACGGCCCGGCCCGGGCCGGGCAGGGGCCGGGCCAGGCCGGACCGGGGCCGGGCCAGGCCTGACCGGGGCCGGGCGTCGGCCGGTGGTTAGGCCACCGTGAGGACCACCCGGCCGCGGGTGCCCGGCTTCGTCAGGTGGAGGTGGGCCGACGAGGAGTCCGCCAAAGGGTAGGTGGCGGCCACCCGCAGGGTCAGCGCGCCCTGGTCCACCAGGGCCGACAGGCGGGACAGGAGGGTGCCGTCGGCGGCGACCTCCTGCTCGCTCACCCGGACGCCGCGCACGGAGGCCGGCGCGCTCCCCGGGTGCAGCCCGACGTAGGCCCCGCCGTCGCGGGCGAAGGCCAGCGCCTCCTCCCCCACCACGGCGGCGTCCAGGACGCCGTCCACCGGCTCCGCCGGCGCCGAGCCGCGGGCGACGAACTCGGCCGCGCCCAGGCCCCGTACCAGTTCCTCGTCCTGCGGACCGGCCACCGCCGTCACCACCAGCCCGGCCGCCGCCGCCAGTTGCACGGCGAACCCGCCGACCATCCCCGCCGCACCGGTGACCAGCACCGACTGCCCGGCGACCAGGCCCAGCTGGTCCAGTGCCCGCGCCGCGGTCAGACCGCTCAGCGGCAGGGCCGCCGCCTCCACCGCCGTCACCGACTCCGGCGCCGGGGCCACGGCGTCCGCGTCGAGGACGACGTACTCGGCGTGCGTCCCGAGCTCCTTGAACGGCCCGTAGTGCAGCGCGACGACCCGCGCCCCGGCCGTCCAGCCGGTCACGCCCTCCCCGACCTCGTCGATCTCGCCGGCCACGTCCCAGCCGAGGCCGAGCGGCGCCGAGCCGCCGAAGACGCCGGCGCGGACCGCGCCGTCCACCGGGTTCAGCCCGGCCGCCCGCACCCGTATCCGCACCTGCCCGGCCGCCGGCCGCGGCACCGGCACCTGGACGACCGAGGCCTGCTCGGGCCCCCCGAAGGCCTCGACCACGACGGCGTCCATCACCGTCGGCCGCCCCTGCTGCTGCTGCTCGCTCATGCCGCTTTCCCCTCTGGTGTGTCTCTGCGTGTCTCATCTCCCGGGCCTCTTCGGCCCGTTCGGACACGCACTAACCTAAGGAGAGGTACTTTCTCTTCGTAAGTACGCACTTCGAAGTGCGTACCCCACCCGGAGGTAGGAGGCCCGCCACCATGCCCACCCGCACCGCCGCCGCCCGCCGCGCCGAGGCCCGCGCCGCCTACGACGCCTTCCTCAAGGAATGCCCGACCAGCCAACTCCTGGCCCGCATCAGCGACAAGTGGGTCGGCCTGATCGTCAGCGCCCTGCACGAGGCCGACGACGCGACCCTGCGCTACAGCGAACTCGGCCGCCGGATCCCCGGGGTCAGCCAGAAGATGCTCACCCAGACCCTGCGCTCCCTGGAGCGCGACGGCCTGGTCAGCCGCGCCGTCACCCCGACCGTCCCCCTCCGCGTCGACTACCGCCTCACCCCCCTCGGCGCCGACCTCGCCTGCCTGCTGTCCTCGGTCAAGCTGTGGGCCGAGACCCACTTCGACGAGGTCGCCGACCACCGCGCCGACTACGACGCCCGCGCCGAAGCCACCCCACCCGCCGCCTGACCCGGGTCCGGGGCGGGCCGCTGCCTGACCCGGGCCCGGGGCGTCGGGTCCGGGGCGGGCCGCCCGGCCCGGAAAAGCACGCCCGCCCCGACGGGACGGGGTGGCATGCTGGGGCCGTGAACGGTCCCGACATCCATCTCACCCTCGCCCCCGAACTGCGCCTGTTCGCCCCGCCGAGCCGGCGCGCCGACCGCGTACCGACCCCCACCGACGGCTCGTCCAGCCTCGGTCACGTCGTCGAGTCCGCCGGTGTGCCGCTCACCGAGGTCGGGCGGCTGCTCGTGGACGGGCGGGAGGTGCCCGTCAGCTACGTTCCCCGGGACGGCCAGGAGGTGGAGGTGCTCGGCGTGAGCCGGCCCCAGCAGGTGCCCGGCGCGCCGCTGCGCTTCCTGCTCGACGTCCACCTCGGCACCCTCGCCCGCCGCCTGCGCCTGCTCGGCGTGGACGCCGCGTACGACAACGAGGACCCCGGCGACCAGGCCCTGGCCACCCGTTCCGCCGCCGAACGCCGTGTCCTGCTCTCCCGCGACCGCGGTCTGCTGCGCCGCCGCGAGATCTGGGCCGGCGCGTACGTCTACAGCGACAACCCGGACGAGCAACTGCGCGACGTCCTCGGCCGGTTCGCCCCCGTCCTCACCCCGTGGACCCGCTGCACGGCCTGCAACGGCCCGCTGCACGAAGCCGACAAGGACAGCGTCGGCGACCGCCTGGAGCACGGCACCCACCGCACCTACGACGTCTTCGCCCAGTGCTCCGACTGCGAACGCGTCTACTGGCGCGGCGCCCACCACGCCCGCCTCGAACGCATCGTCACCGAGGCCCTGGCCGAGTTCGCCACCCCGGCGACGGGGGCTCCGCCTCAGAAGGCGTAGGCGTCCCCGGTGTCCAGGGCCAGCACCACCTGCTCGCCGTCGGCGGCGCCCCGCTCGGACGTCCCGCCGTTCCACCACGTGTCGACGCGCACCAGCACCTCGGCCGGCCGCCCGGCCAGCCCCAGCGCCAGGCCGATGTGCCGCCCCTGCCCGTGCGCGGGCACGGGGCCGGTCTCGCACACCACCTCGCGCACCCCGGCCCGCGCGCACCCCTCGGCCAGCGCCTGCCGCGGGGCCAGGTCCGACGACAGCCGGATCCGCAGCGTCGCGGCCTCCAGCGCGGCCGGGCCGTCGTTCTGGGGGACCAGCCACACCCCGAGCCGCCCGTCCGAGAGCGCCACCCGGCCGTGGTAGGCCAGGTCCGCCTCCCCGACCGGACCACCAGCCGCACCGGCCACACCGGTACCGGCACCGGCCAGCACAAGAACCACCGCCGCGACCACACCGCGTAGGGCTGCTGCTCGCACCGCGACCACCTCCACAGGCTTCACAGGCGGAAGCTAACCCGCCCCCACCCGGCCGGTCGGACCATCACACGAACGAGGGCGTGCCGCCCCGCCATCCGCACCCGCCGACCCGCGGACCCGCCGACCCGCGGACCCACCGACCCGCCCCCCGGCCCCGCGGACCCGCCGACGCTGGAACGATGGCCGCATGCTGATCGCCCGCTCCGCCGCCCTGTTCGCCCTCGCCGCCGTCCTGGAGATCGGCGGCGCCTGGCTCGTCTGGCAGGGCGTGAGGGACCACAAGGGCTGGGCGTGGATCGGCGCGGGCGTCGTCGCCCTCGGCCTCTACGGCTTCGTGGCCACGCTCCAGCCGCAGGGCGACTTCGCCCGCGTCCTCGCCGCCTACGGAGGCGTCTTCGTCGCCGGCTCGATCGCCTGGGGCATGGTCGCCGACGGCTACCGCCCCGACCGCTGGGACGTCGTCGGCGCCCTCGTCTGCCTCGCCGGCATGGCCGTGATCATGTACGTACCCCGCGGCCGGTGACGACGCCCCGCCCCGACCTATCCTGGCGGGGTCACCGCCACCCGCGCGCGACACCGGCCCGGCCGGACCGGCCGGACCACCCGACGGACCACCCGACGGACCACCCGATGGAGGAGACCCCATGCCGCCGAAGGCCCCCCGCACCGCCGTCGTCACCGGTGCCAGCAGCGGCATCGGCGCCGCCACCGCCCGACAGCTGGCCACCGCCGGGTACCACGTCGTCCTCACCGCCCGCCGCAAGGACCGCATCGAGGCCCTCGCCGCCGAACTGACGGCCGCCGGCCTCTCGGCGGCCCCGTACGCCCTCGACGTCACCGACCGCCCCGCCGTCGACGCCTTCGCCGCCTCGCTCGACCGCTGCGACGTCCTGGTCAACAACGCCGGCGGAGCCCTCGGCGCCGACCCGGTCGCCACCGGCGACCCCGCCGACTGGCGCACGATGTACGAGGTCAACGTCATCGGCACGCTGAACCTCACCCAGGCCCTGCTCCCGGCCCTGACCGCCTCCGGCGACGGCACCGTGGTCGTGCTCTCCTCCACCGCCGGCCACGGCACGTACGAGGGCGGCGCCGGCTACGTCGCCGCCAAGAACGGCGCCCGCGTCCTCGCCGAGACCCTCCGCCTGGAGATCGTCGGCCAGCCGGTGCGCGTCATCGAGATCGCCCCGGGCATGGTCAAGACCGAGGAGTTCGCCACCACCCGCTTCCGCGGCGACCAGGAGCGGGCCGCCAAGGTCTACGAGGGCGTGGCCGAGCCGCTGAGCGCCGACGACGTGGCCGACACGATCACCTGGGCCGTGACCCGCCCCAGCCACGTCAACATCGACCTCCTGGTGGTCCGCCCCCGCGCCCAGGCCTCGAACACGAAGGTCCACCGCGAGCTGTAGTCCCCCGGGGGCCGGCGGCCTAGGAGACGATCCCGGCGGCCTTGAGCTGCGGCATCAGGGCGGCCGGCTTCAGCCCGGCCGCCTTCGCCGCGTCCAGGGCGCGCTGCAGGTCACCGGCGAGCGTGGGCGTGAAGTGCAGCAGCACGATGTCCCCGGCCTTCAGCGCGGGCGTGGGCGGCGGCACGTCCCCCCACGTGGTGAAGTCGTGCGTCCAGGTCACGAGCGCCTTGACGCCGCAGGCCTTGGCCGCCGCCCGGACGTCGTCGTTCACCGCCCCGTACGGCGGCCGCAGCAGCCGCGGCTTGCGCCCGAACGCGGCCTGCACCTGCTCCCCGGCCCCGCACACCTCGGCGTCCTTGCCGACCGCGTCCAAGGTGGTCAGATCGGGATGGTTGACGGTGTGGTTCTCCACCGTCGCCCGCCCCTCCTCGACGAGCCCGGTGAAGTACTGGCGGTCGTACGACATCGCCCCCGGCAGCAGGAACAGCGACACCGGCACCCGCCGCTCGATCAGCAGCTGCGCGGCGACCGGGTCGTGGTGCCACCCGTCGTCGACGGTGATGAAGACGACCTTGTCCTGCGTCGGCACATGCGCCACGACGGGCGGCAACCCGACCCCGGCCTGCGCCGACCCGGCCACCCCGAGCCCGAGCGGGAGCGCGGCGAGAACACTGAGCACCACACGAGATCTCCTCATGCCGCCCACCTTGGTCTAGACCACGTCGGACCGTCAACCCCCTTGTGAACCAACCGACTTGCCGCCCCACCCCACCAGGTAGGCCCATACGAGTCAATGCGTGCGAAATGTCGGCGCCCGCGGCTACCGCTCCGAAAGCGTGAGCCCTGAAAGGGAGGAAGCCATGGCCGTGATGCAGCACGAGACCACGATCGTCGAGGCCGCCGATCGTCTCTCCAAAGAGCTTCCCGGATACCGAGTGGAGATTCCCCAAGGAAGGCTCACCGCGACACCACCCGCCGACGGGTCGCACGCGCTCTCGCTCAGTTGGCTCCTCGACGCGTGCCGCGACGCAGGCTCGGACAAGGCGGGTCTACGCCGCGTCCAAGGAGTCGGCCTCTGGCTCAACCACCTCCTCGACGGCGACGGCGACGGCGAGGGCGAGGGCGAGGGCTGACCGCCCGACCGCCCGAGCACCCGCGGACACGGAGGAGCCCGGGGCGCCGTGCGGCGGCCCGGGCTCCTCCATTCCCCCGACGACTGCGCTCGGGCCTCAGCCCTTCACGCAGACGACCTGCTTGAGCTTCGCGACGACCTCCACGAGGTCCGTCTGCTGCTCGATGACATGCTCGATCGACTTGTACGCGCCCGGGATCTCGTCCACGACGCCGGAGTCCTTGCGGCACTCCACGCCCCGCGTCTGGTCCGCCAGGTCACGCGCCGAGAACCGCTTCTTCGCCGCCGTCCGGCTCATCTTCCGGCCCGCGCCGTGGGAGGCCGAGTTGAAGGACTTCTCGTTGCCGAGGCCCTTCACGATGTACGAACCCGTGCCCATCGAGCCCGGGATGATGCCGTACTCGCCGCCGCCCGCCCGGATCGCGCCCTTGCGCGTGACCAGCAGGTCCATGCCGTCGTAGCGCTCCTCGGCCACGTAGTTGTGGTGGCAGCTGATCTCCTGCTCGAAGGAGACCTTCGCCTTGCGGAACTCCCTCCGCACGACCTCCTTCAGCAGGCTCATCATCACCCTGCGGTTGTACTTGGCGTACTCCTGCGCCCAGAAGAGGTCGTTGCGGTACGCGTCCATCTGCGGGGTCTGCGCGATGAACACCGCGAGGTCGCGGTCGACCAGGTTCTGGTTGTGCGACAGGCCGCGGGCGACCTCGATGTGGTGCGCGGCCAGTTCGTTGCCGATGCCCCTCGATCCCGAGTGCAGCATGAGCCACACCGAATCAGACATATCTATACAAACTTCTACGAAGTGGTTGCCCCCGCCGAGCGTTCCGAGCTGCTTCAGCGCCCGCTCCCGCCGGAACTTCACCTCGTCCGCCACGTAGTCGAACCGCTCCCACAGGTCCCCGAACCCCGACGCCCCGAACCCGTACAGCCGCCCCGGGTCCACCGGCTCGCGGTGCATCGCGGTGCCCACCGGGATGGCCTGCTCGATCTTGGAGCGGAGGCGGGAGAGGTCGCCGGGAAGGTCGTTCGCGGTCAGGGAGGTCTTGACGGCGGACATGCCGCAGCCGATGTCGACGCCGACCGCCGCCGGGCAGACGGCGTCCTTCATCGCGATCACCGAGCCGACCGTGGCGCCCTTGCCGTAGTGGACGTCCGGCATGACCGCCAGGCCCTTGATCCAGGGCAGGCCGGCGGTGTTCTGGAGCTGCCGCATGGCGTGCTCCTCGACCGTCGCCGGATCGGTCCACATCCGGATCGGGACCTGCGCCCCCGGTACCTCTACGTACGACATAACGCCTCAACTACCCCGTCAACCGAAGAAAAGTCTCAATACACAAAAAGCCTCGCTCTTGGCCCCAAATGCGACAAGGGACCGGCGTCAGCACCAGCGTGTGCGATAGACATTGATCCATCCGCCGTCATGCCGCGGCAACGGAATTTCCTCATCGAAGGGGGCCGACGGACGTGCAGCGTCACCAGGGCTTCGCATGGCTGGCCTCGGCCGCCGCGCTGGCCGCGCTCACCACCGGGTGCACCGCCGGATCCGGGACCGGCGGGGGCAGTGACGCGAAGGCGGGTGGCAGCTCGACCAGCCCGGCACCCGCGCCACCAGGGAAGTACCGGAGCCTGCCCTCCCCCTGCAAGGCCGTCGACGCCAAGCGGCTGAAGGTCATGCTGCCGGTCGCCGACAGCCTCACCCCCGAGCAGCGCGACCAGCTCTACGCCGGTTCGGCCGACACCTCCTACGACGGCGACCGCAGGGTCGGCTGCCGCTGGAACGCGCAGGTGCCGGACACCACCCGGCTGCTCTACGTCGGCTTCGAGCGGGTGGTGTCCTACGACCGCGCGGTCGCGAGCGACGACGACAAGGCCAGGGCGGTGTACGCACGGCAGCTCGCCGACGCCCACATTCCGCTGCCCCCTCCGCCTACGCCCTCCTCCGCCCCGGCCTCTCCCCCGGCGTCCCCTCCGGCCTCCTCCCCCGCCTCCCCGGCCGCACCCGCCCCCTCCACCGCTCCCGCGCCCCCCGCCTCGGCGCCCTCCCCCGCCGCGTCCGCCGCGCCCGGGGCGGCCGGCGCGTCCGGGGCGGCCGGCGCGTCCGGGGCACCTGCCAACGGCACCCCGGGCGTGAGCCCCACCAGCTCCGTCTCCCCCGAGCTCGGTTCCCGGCTCCTCGACGGGCTCGGCAGCGAGGCGTTCATCGACGACAAGCTGAGTGCGGCCGGGGCCACCGCCCAGGCCCGTACCGTCCGGATCGTCTTCCGTACCGCGAACGTCATCGTCACCGTCGAGTACAGCGTCCAGCCGACCGTCCCCGGCAGCGTCCCCTCCAGCGAGGAAACGCAGGAGCGGGCGCGGCAGTTGGCCAGGGAGCTCGCGGACCGGTTCAGCGACTGACGCCCGACCCGTATCCCGCCCGACGACCGCCCCCGCGCCGCCCGGCGTGACGGCCCGCACAGCACGGTGTCGCCCGATCGGGCTACCGTTGCGGGGACCCGCCGACCCTTGGATGAAGGAATCATGCACCTCTCAGCCTCGCGCCTCACCCGCGTCCTCGCCTGTGCCGCCGTCCCGGTGATCCTCACCGTCGCCGGCTGCTCCTCCGACTCCGGCAAGGGCTCGGGCTCGGACGGCGGCAAGAAGTCGGATTCGTCCTCGTCCTCCTCGAAGGCGCCGGGCGGCAAGTCGTCCGCGAAGCCGGAGAAGGCCGCGTTCAGCACGCTGCCCGACCCGTGCAAGTCGGTCCAGGCCAAGACCATCGAGACCCTCGTGCCCGAGGCGAAGGACAAGAACGGTACGGCGACCAAGTCGAACGACCTGGCCAGCCGCGCGAGCTGCTCCTGGAACGGCCTGGACGAGGACGGCCTGAAGGGCTCGGACTACCGCTGGCTCGCGGTCTCGCTGGTGCGCTACGACTCCCACGACTCGCTCGGCAGCGGCAACAAGCGCGCCGAGGAGCAGTACACCAAGCAGGTCGAGTCGGCCAAGGGCACCCAGGGCGCGCAGAACCTGAAGGCGGAGCCCGCGGGCGGGGTCGGCGACCAGGCGACCGCGGTGACGTACGGGGTGAAGAAGGACGTGGACTTCTTCAACACGACCGTGGTGGTGCGCACCCAGAACGTCGTGGTCACGCTCGACTACAACGGCGCCTCCTACGAGGGCCGGCAGGCCCCGGACGCGGGCAAGCTGCTGGAGGGCGCGATCGCCGCGGCCCGTGAGGTCGTCGGCTCGGTGGGCGCGGCCAACCAGCAGGGCGGCCAGGAGCAGGGCGGCCAGCAGCAGGGCGGCCAGCAGCAGGGCCAGCCGCAGGGCGGTCAGCCGAGCCAGCAGTCCAGCCAGCAGCCGGGCCAGGGCCAGAACCCGCAGCAGCAGTAGCGACGGGAGCCGCGGGCACGGGCCACGGGAGCGCCGCGGCGCCGACAACCCTGGCCTGAACGGAGGGCTTTACTCTGTCCCTGCCGTAGCACGACAAGGGGAGGGGTCGCGGGTGGCCGCGATGCAGCTGACTCGGACGCACCGGATACTCATCGGTGTCGTCGTCGCCGGAGCCGTGATCATCGCCGGGATCGGTTTCGCCGGTTCGTACGCGGCGGTGCGCGCGCTGGCCCTGAAGAAAGGGTTCGGCGACTTCTCCCTGGTCTTCCCGATCGGCATCGACGCGGGCATCTGCGTGCTGCTCGCGCTCGATCTGCTGCTGACGTGGATCCGGATCCCGTTCCCGCTGCTGCGCCAGACGGCGTGGCTGCTGACGGCGGCGACGATCGCGTTCAACGGCGCCGCGGCGTGGCCGGATCCGCTCGGTGTGGGCATGCACGCCGTGATCCCGGTGCTGTTCGTGGTGACCGTGGAGGCGGCGCGGCACGCGGTGGGCCGGATCGCGGACATCACCGCCGACCGGCACATGGAGGGGGTCCGGCTGACGCGCTGGTTCCTCTCCCCCGTGCCGACGTTCAAGCTGTGGCGCCGGATGAAGCTGTGGGAGCTGCGCAGCTACGAGCAGGCGGTGACCATGGAGCAGGACCGGTTGATCTACCAGGCGCGGCTCCAGGCCCGGTTCGGCCGCAACTGGCGCCGCAAGGCGCCGGTGGAGGCGCTGATGCCGCTGCGGCTGGCGCGGATCGGTGTGCCGCTGGCGCAGACGGCGCCGGAGGGGCTGGCGGCGGCCGGTATCGAGCCGGTGCTGCTGCCGCCGGCCGCCGGCGCGGCGCCGGCGCTGGAGGCGGGCCGGCAGCCGCAGCAGGGCGGGTACGCCGCCCAGGACGCCTACGCCGCCGCTCAGGCCGGGTACGCCGCGCAGGGCGGGCCGCAGCCCGGCCCCGGGCCGCAGCCGCAGGCCGGGCAGGCGGTGGCGCCGCAGCAGATGGAGGGGGTCCAGCCGTTCGCGGGCCCGGCCCCGGTCCCGGGTCAGCCGCCGGTGCGGGCGGGTGCGCCGGCGTTCGCGGTGGATCCGACGGCGATGCCGGGTCCGCATCCGTCGGCGTGGTTCGCGGCGCACGCGGACCCGCAGGCGACCCAGAAGGCGAGGGAGGACGCGTACGACCCGCAGTACGTGGAGGGGCTGGAGCCCACGCCGGTGCTGCCGCCGGCCGGCCCGGACGAGCAGGCCGCGTCCGGCCCCGAGGCCCAGCAGCTGCCGCTGCCGGGTGACGGCCGGCAGGCCGGATACGGCGACGACGGGGTCGACGGGGACGGGGACGGGGACGGGACGCCGGACGAGATCAAGTTCGCCGAGGCGGCGTACGAGGTGTTCCGGTCGCACCTGGACCAGCACGGCCAGTACCCGAGCGCGGAGCAGATCGACATACTGCTGGCGGACGCGTACGGCATGACGCACCCGCGCAGCGCCTCGCTGCTGCGCCGTCTGATGCCGCAGCTGAAGCAGCGCTACCAGACGGACCTGGAGAACGAGCACATCGCGTAGCCGGTCCGCATGCGGACCACATGCGGACCACATGCGGGAGGGCCCGCGGCCCCGGGAACGGTGTTCCCGGGGCCGCGGGCCCTCGCGCGTGCTGGGTCAGGCGGTGCCGTCAGGCGGTGCCGGTCAGGCCCCGACGAGCTTGCGCACCCGGTCCGCTCCGACCGCGAGCAGCAGCGTGGGCAGGCGCGGGCCGGTCTCGCGGGTGACGAGGAGCCGGTAGAGCAGGGCGAAGAACTCGCGCTGGGCGACCTTCAGCTCGGGCGTCGGCTTGGCCTCCGGGTCCAGGCCGGCCATGACCTTCGGGACGCCGTAGACGAGGGTGGTGAGCCCGTCGAGCGACCAGTGGGAGTCCAGGCCCTCCAGCAGCAGCTCCAGGGAGCGGCGGCCGTCGGCGTCGAGGGAGGCGAGCAGCTCGGTGTCGGGCTCCTCGCGGACGAGGGTGCGCTGGTCGGCCGGGACGTGGGTGGTGATCCAGTTCTCGGCGCGGTCCAGGCGGGGGCGGACCTCGTCGAGCGAGGTCAGCGGGTTGGCCGGGTCCAGGTCGGAGAGGATCCGCAGGGTCTGCTCGTCGTGGCCGGCGGTGATGTCGACGACGGACGCGAGGGTCCGGTACGGCATCGGGCGCGGGGTCCGGGGCAGCTCGTGGGAGGCGACGCGGACGGCGCGGGCGTGGGCGGCGGCGTCGGCGGGCAGGACGGTGCCGTCGGCGACCTTGGCCTCCAGCTTGTCCCACTCGTCGTAGAGCCGCTGGATCTCCTGGTCGAAGGCGATCTTGAAGGACTGGTTGGGCTTGCGGCGCGCGTACAGCCAGCGCAGCAGCTGCGGCTCCATGATCTTCAGGGCGTCGGCCGGGGTGGGGACGCCGCCCTTGGAGGAGGACATCTTGGCCATGCCGCTGATGCCGACGAAGGCGTACATCGGGCCGATGGGCTGGGCGCCGTTGAACAGCGGCACGATCTGGCCGCCGACCTGGAACGAGGAGCCGGGCGAGGAGTGGTCCACGCCGGAGGGCTCGAAGATCACGCCTTCGTAGGCCCAGCGCATGGGCCAGTCGACCTTCCAGACCAGCTTGCCGCGGTTGAACTCGGACAGCTTCACGGTCTCGGTGAAGTCGTCCTCGGTGCAGACGTACGTGAGCTCGGTGGTCTCGTCGTCGTACGCGGTGACCTTGGTGAAGTCCTTGTTGCAGGCGCCGCAGTAGGGCTTGTACGGGTAGTACTCGGTGCCTTCGGCGCTGCCGTCGTCCTCGGACGCGGCGCCGGAGCCCTCGGCGGCCTCCAGCTCGGCCTCGTCGACGGGCTTCTGGGACTTCTTGGCGGCCTTGGGCTTGGTGCGGTACTGGGCGAGGACCGCGTCGATGTCGCGGCGGTGCTTCATCGCGAACAGCACCTGCTCGCGGTAGGCGCCGGAGGTGTACTGCTCGGTCTGGCTGATCGGGTCGTACTCGACGCCGAGCTCGGCCAGGGCCTCGACCATGGCGGCCTTGAAGTGCTCGGCCCAGTTCGGGTACGGGGAGCCCTCGGGCGCCGGGACGGAGGTCAGCGGGCGGCCGATGTGCTGGGCGTGGGACTCCTCGGTGACGCCGGGGATGCCCTTGGGGACCTTGCGGTAGCGGTCGTAGTCGTCCCAGGACAGGACGTGGCGGACCTCGATGCCGCGGCGGCGGATCTCGTCGGCGACCAGGTGCGGGGTCATGACCTCGCGCAGGTTGCCCAGGTGGATGGGGCCGGAGGGGGACAGTCCGGACGCGACGACGACAGGTTTGCCCGGTGCACGCCGCTCCGCCTCGGCGATGACCTCGTCCGCGAAACGGGAGACCCAGTCGGTCTCGGTGCTGCTCTGGGCGCTCTGAGCCACGACACGTCCTTCTATCTCGAATGCTGCTTCAAACATTCTCCCAGACGGATGGTGCCGCTCCGAGGTTGCTCCCGCTCGTGCTTTCCCGCCGTCCGGAGCCTGTGGATATCTCGTGAGGAGTGGCGCGCCCCCGTGGGATACTCGACTTTCGTCAGAATCACCAAGAAGTACGACTCACAGGAACGGCAGCCCATGGCCTCGGTCCCTTCCCTCGCTTCGTCCGTCGACCAGCGCGTCGCCGCAGCCCTTCTCTCCGCCCTGCCGGAGGCCGGTGCCGCGGACCCGCTGCTGCGACGAAGTGACCGGGCCGACTTCCAGGCCAACGGCATCCTGGCGCTCGCGAAGAAGGCGAAGGCCAATCCGCGCGAGCTGGCCACCACCGTGGTCGAGGGCCTGGACAAGGGCGGGGTCATCGAGGAGATCGAGGTCTCCGGGCCCGGCTTCCTCAACATCACCGTCGCGGACCGGGCGATCGTCGAGACGCTGGCGGCGCGCGCCGCGGACGAGCGGCTGGGCGTGCCGGTGAACCCGGCGGCCGGCACCACGGTGATCGACTACGCCCAGCCCAACGTGGCCAAGGAGATGCACGTCGGCCATCTGCGGTCGGCCGTGATCGGCGCGGCCATGGTGGAGATCCTGGAGTTCACCGGTGAGACGGTGGTGCGGCGCCACCACATCGGCGACTGGGGCACCCAGTTCGGCATGCTCATCCAGTACCTGATCGAGCACCCCCACGAGCTGGACCACGAGGCGGCCGAGGAGTCGGTGGCGGAGTCGGGCGAGCAGGCGATGAGCAACCTCAACCGCCTGTACAAGGCCTCGCGTGCGCTGTTCGACGCCGACGAGGAGTTCAAGACGCGGGCCCGGGCCCGGGTGGTCGAGCTCCAGGCGGGCGACGAGCAGACGCTGGCGATGTGGCAGCGGTTCGTGGACGAGTCGAAGATCTACTTCTACTCGGTCTTCGACAAGCTGGACATGGACATCCAGGACGCCGACATCGTCGGCGAGTCCGGGTACAACGACATGCTGGTGGAGACCTGCCGGCTGCTGGAGGAGTCGGGCGTCGCTGTCCGCTCGGAGGGCGCGCTGTGCGTGTTCTTCGACGAGTACAAGGGCCCGGACGGCAAGCCGACCCCGCTGATCGTCCAGAAGTCCGACGGCGGTTTCGGCTACGCGGCCACCGACCTGTCGGCGATCCGCGACCGGGTGGGCAACCTCAAGGCGAACAGCCTGGTGTACGTGGTGGACGCCCGGCAGTCGCTGCACTTCAAGATGGTCTTCGAGACGGCCCGCCGGGCGGGCTGGCTCAACGAGGACGTCCACGCCCACCAGTTGGCGTTCGGCACGGTGCTGGGCGCGGACGGCAAGCCGTTCAAGACGCGTGAGGGCGAGACGGTCCGGCTGGTGGACCTGCTGGACGAGGCCGTCGACCGGGCCACGGCCGTGGTCCGCGAGAAGGCCGACAAGGTGGGCCTGACCGAGCAGGAGATCGTGGAGAACGGCCGGTTCGTCGGCATCGGCGCGGTGAAGTACGCCGACCTGTCGACGTCGGCGTCCCGGGACTACAAGTTCGACCTGGACCAGATGGTCTCGCTGAACGGTGACACGTCGGTGTACCTCCAGTACGCCTACGCCCGGATCCGTTCGATCCAGCGTCGGCTGCCCGGGGTGGCGGCGAAGGCGCACCCGGAGCTGGCGCTGGCGCCGGCCGAGCGGGCGCTGGGCCTGCACCTGGACAGCTTCGGCGAGGTGGTGGCGGACGCCGCCGCGGAGTACGCGCCGCACAAGCTGGCCGCGTACCTCTACCAGTTGGCGTCGCACCTGACGGCGTTCTACGACCAGTGCCCGGTCCTGCAGGCCGAGTCGGCGGAGCTCCAGGAGAACCGCCTGTTCCTGATCGACCTGACGGCCCGGACCCTGTCCAAGGGCATGTCCCTGCTGGGTATCCGCACGCCCGAGAAGCTCTGACGGTCCCGGGCCGCGCGCCCGGTCCGCCGCGACGGCCCTCCGTCCCCGCAGCCGCGGGGACGGAGGGCCGTCGCGCTTCAGGTGGCGCCCCGGAGCGGTCCGGCCCCGCCGGGGGAACCGAACTCGCAGTGCACGACCTTGCCCGGCCACCGGGGCAGCACGCCCCAGCGGTCGGCGGTCGCCGCCACGACGCGCAGCCCCATGCCCTCGGCGGTGATGCGGGTCCGGGACAGACCGGGCCCGCTGTCGTGGACCTCGATCCGTACGCCCCCCTCGTACGCGAGCAGCCGGACCCGGTAGCCGCGGCCGGGCGGGACGCCGTGGCGCAGGGCGTTGGTGGCCAGTTCGCTCACGCAGAGCAACATGTCGTCCCGGCGCCACGTGACACCCCACACGTCAAGTGTCTCCGCACTGAAGTGCCGTGCGGCGTGCACCGATTGGCGCGAGCGGGGGAAGAGGCGCTCCCTCATCAATGCGGGTTGAGTCTTCAGGTTCACCTGACAATCGTCGCGGTGCGTGACTAGCGTTGGGCAGCGCGACAGCCCGTACCAAAGCCTTGGTACGGGGTGTCGCTGATAGCTGTCGGCCGCACGTGGGGAGTCCCGTCTTATGCCGCCGAGGAAACGAGTACCCAAGAACGGCACCGCCCTGAAGATGGTGGGGGCGATGGTGGCCGTTCTCCGGGTCCGCAAGAACCTGACCCAACGACAACTGGCCGAGCTGGTGAACCTGGACGAGCAGTCCATCGCCTCGATCGAGCAGGGCAGACGACCGCTCATGCCCGACGTGGCGGCGCTCATGGACACCGTCCTGGACAGCGGCGGGGTGTTCTCCGCCGCCGTCGCGGAGATGCCGCGGGTGGACATGATCCCCGCCTGGGCCGAGGAGTACTTGGCCTGTGAGCGGGAGGCGATCACCACCTCGTCGTACCAGAACCAAGTCATGCCAGGCCTGCTCCAGACCGACGCTTACGCGGAGGCGGTGTTCCGTAACCGCGTACCGCATCTGCCCGAGGAGACGATCACCAAGCAGACTGCCATTCGCGCCGCGCGACGGGAGATATTCCACAAGGAACCGCCCGTAGCCCTCAGCTTCATCATCTGGGAGCCGGTCCTCAGCATGGAGCTGGGCGGTCCGGAGGTGCACCGGGCCCAATTGGAGCACCTCATCGCCTGCTCCGAGCTTCCGGGCGTCTGCCTCCAGATCTACCCCCTAGGTCACATGGAGCACCCAGCTCTCGACGGACCCTTCGTGCTGCTGGAAACCCCGGAACACCAGCGGCTCGCTTACATGGAGACGCAACGCGGCAGCCAGCTCATCTCTGACCCGAACGAGGTCAGCATCCTGGAGCGCAAGTATGCGATGCTGCGAACTCTGGCCCTCAATCCGCAAGAGACGAGAGCCGTGTTGGACCGGCTGCTAGGAGAACAATGAACACCGCACTGACGTGGTTCAAGTCCAGCTACAGCGGCAGCGAGGGCGGCGACTGCGTCGAAGTCGCCTTCGACTGGCGGAAGTCGAGCTACAGCACCGAACAAGGCGGCGCCTGCGTAGAGGTCGCCGCCTGCCCCGGCACGGTGCATGTCCGGGACAGCAAGGTGACCGAGGGCCCCGTCCTGGACCTGGCCCCGGCTGCCTGGGCGGCGCTGACGGGGTGGGTCGGCGGCGGCAGCCGCTAGGCGCACTCACCCGGACGGGTCGATTCGGCACGGGTGCGCGGTGGGTAGGGGAGGGCCCGTCCTTCCCCACCCACCCGACGGAGAATCCGTGCCCGAGAAGAACGGCCCCTACCAGGCCGGTACCCCCTGCTGGATCGACCTGATGACCCCGGACCAGCAGTCCGCCATCGACTTCTACTGCGACCTCTTCGGTTGGCAGGGCGAGGTCGGCCCGCCCGAGACCGGCGGCTACGCCGTCTGCTCGCTCAAGGGCAGGCCCGTCGCCGGGATCATGGCCGCCATGAACCCCGACGGGTCCACGCCCGACCCCATGCCCCCGGCGGTCTGGACGACGTACCTGGCCACGGACAGCGTCGACGAGACCGTGAAGAAGATCGGGGACGCCGGCGGGAACGTCGTCATGCCCGCCACGGACGTCATGGATCTCGGCCGCATGGCGGTCGCGGCCGACCCGCAGGGCGCGGTGTTCGGGCTGTGGGAGGCGAAGTCCTTCCCCGGCGCCGGGATCGTCAACGAGCACGGCGCGCTGATCTGGAACGAGCTGAGCACCACCGACCCGGACGCCGCCGGCAGGTTCTACGCGGCCGCGCTGCCGATGACGCCCCAGGCCTCCGAGATGGAGGGCGCCGAGGGCTACGTGGAGTGGCAGGTCGGCGGCCGGGCGGTGGGCGGCATGATGACGCTGGAGAAGGCCCCGCCCGGGACCCCGCCGCACTGGATGGCGTACTTCCACGTGGACGACGTGGACAGCGTCGTGGCGGCGGCGACGCGCGCCGGTGCCGACGTGCTGGCGCCGCCGTTCGACATGGTGGCCGGGCGGATGGCGGTGCTGGCCGATCCGCAGGGCGCGGTGTTCTCGGTGATCGCGGCGAAGGCGCCCGAACAGCCCGCGTGACGCGCGGGCCCGGATGAGGCCCTGCGGTTGCGGGTGCCGTCGTACGGAGGGCCGTACGGACGGCACCCGCGCCCAGGGCTTTGCGCTTACGCCCGGCGGGCGACCAGGACCTCCAGGCCGTCGAGGATGCGGTCCAGGCCGAACTGGAACTCGGTGTCGGGGCCGTCGGCGTGGCCGAGTTCGCCGGAGGCCAGCAGGCGCGTGAGGGCGGGGTGGCGCTCGGGGTCGGTGAGCGCGGTGAGGACGGTGACGTACCGCGCGAGCATCTGGTCGGGGGTCATGCCGCCCTTGATGACGGCGTCCATCATGTCGGCCATGAGCGTGGCCTCGTTGCGGATGAAGCCGCCGATCAGCATCAGCACGGACAGTTTCTCGCCCTCGGTCAGGCCGGTCGGGGCGAGGGCGGCCAGGCCGCGTTCCATCCAGGCGACCTGGTTCGGGGTCGCGGGCGGGCCGGTGATGGGGATGCGCAGGATCCACCGGTTGGCCTGGAGGACCGCGCGCTGCTGGCGCGCCCAGTCGGTGAGGGCCCGGCGCCAGCCGGGGTGGGCGGCGGCGGGGTCCAGCGGCGGCGGGGTGCCCACGCCGGCGTCGGCCATGAGGATGTACAGCTCGTCCTTGGCCGCGACGTAGCGGTAGAGGGACATGGTGGAGGCGCCCAGTTCCTTGGCGACGCGCCCCATCGACACGGCCTCCATGCCCTCGGTGGCCGCGAGGTGGACGGCCGCCTCGACGATCCGGTCCAGCGTGAGCGCGGGCCGCGGGCCCTTGCCGCGGCGGGTGCGCAGGCCCCAGGCCGTCTCCAGACTCGCGGGCAGCCCGGTGCCGGGCTGGTCGTCCGCTGCTTCCGGCTGTCCCGGATGTTCCGGTTCGGTCGCCATGGGTGGGTTTCCTCGGAGTTCTCGAAGCGTCGCCTGCTGCCCGCCTGCCTGGGCCGATTGACCACATCCTAGTTCTGTGTATTACTTACGCAGTAGAGCGTAAGGCATACGCAGAAGCGATGTGCCGTCCGATCGAAAGGGGGACGACTCGTGGCCACCAGCCCCGGAAACCTCGCCGGCACCACGGGCCGCGGGGGCGTCGAAGGTCTCGGAAGTCTCGGGATCCACGCCACCGGCCTGACCAAGTCCTACGGCGGCCAGCGCGTGCTGGACGCCCTCCACCTGGCCGTCCCCAGCGGCAGCGTCTGCGCCCTGCTGGGACCCAACGGCGCGGGCAAGACCACCACCGTGCGGATCCTGGCCACCCTCACCACCGCCGACTCCGGCACCGCCCGCGTCGCCGGCCACGACATCGCCGCCGAACGCACGCGCGTACGCCGGGCGATCGCGCTGACCGGGCAGTTCGCGGCGGTGGACGACCTCCAGACCGGCCTGGAGACCCTGCGGATGACGGGCCGGCTGGCCGGACTGACCGCCGCCGAGGCGCGGGCGCGGGCCGACGAACTGCTGGAACGCTTCGGCCTGACCGAAGCCGCCGGGAAGCTCGCCCGGACCTACTCCGGCGGGATGCGGCGCCGGCTGGACCTGGCCGCGAGCCTGGTCGGACGGCCGCGGGTGCTGTTCCTGGACGAGCCGACCACGGGACTCGACCCGCGCAGCCGCCAGGAACTGTGGCAGGTCGTACGGGAGCTGCGCGGCGACGGGGCCACGGTGCTGCTGACCACCCAGTACCTGGAGGAGGCCGACCAGCTCGCCGACCGCGTCACCGTCCTGGACTCCGGGCGGATCGCCGCCGAGGGCACGGCCGCCGAGCTCAAGTCGCGGGTCGCGGGCCACCGCCTGGACCTGGTGCTGACCTCGCGCGGGGCCTACGAGGCCCTGGCCGGGCGGGCCGTCCACCACGTGCCGGACGAGCTCACCCTCGGCGTCCCCACGGACGGCTCGGCCGCGCACGTGCGGGCGCTGCTGGACGAACTCGACCCGGACCGCACCGCCGTGGACCGCTTCACCCTGCGCACCGCCACGCTCGACGACGTTTTCCTCGCCCTGACGGGAGCCGACCGATGACGACGACCGCCACCTTGTCCGCGCGGAGCCTGCGCATGAGCCTGCGCAGCCCGGACGCGCTGATCACGGCCCTGATGCTGCCGATCATGCTCATGCTGATCTTCGTGTACTTCTTCGGCGGCGCCATCGACACCGGGGACGGCTCGGCGTACGTGACGTACGTCGTGCCGGGGGCGATGCTGCTGTGCGCCGGGTTCGGGGCGGCGTCCACGGCGGTGACGGTCTGCCACGACATGACCGACGGAGTCGTGGACCGCCTGCGCTCCCTCGACGTCGGCGGCGTGCCGTTCCTGGCCGCCCACGTCACCGCCTCGGTGCTGCGCAACCTGGTCTCGACCTCGCTGGTGCTCCTGGTCGCCCTGGCGATCGGCTTCCGCCCGGAGGCGGGCCCGACGGGCCTGCTGGCCTCGGCCGGCCTGCTCCTCGCCTACATCACGTCGATCTCGTGGCTCGCGGCGGCGCTCGGACTGCTCGCCCGGACGCCGGAGGCGGCGGGCGGCTTCACCTTCCTGATGATGTTCCTGCCCTACCCCTCGTCGGCGTTCGTCCCGATCTCCACCATGCCGAGCTGGCTGCACGGCTTCGCCGAGCACCAGCCGCTGACCCCGCTCATCGAGTCCCTGCGCGCCCTGCTGATGTCGCGCCCGGCGGGCGACGCCCCGTGGACGGCCCTGGCCTGGTGCGCGGCCATCACGGCCGTCTCGGTGGCCCTGACGTCGGTCTTCTTCCGCCGCCGCACCCGCTGATCCCCACCCCTACGGGCTCCGCCGGAACCAACGGCGGAGCCTGGCCCGGGCGCCGGGGCCCTGCCTCCCACGGAGCTCACGCAGCATGTGCGCCACCGCTGCGAGACGTCTGTCGTCGCCCATGTCCGCGTACACCTCCTGGGCCCTCGACAACACCGCTTCCGCCTCGTGGCGCCGCCGGAGTCTCATCAAGGCGTCTGCGCGCAGCAACAGGGCCGTGGGTTCTTCGACCTCGCCCAGCAGGTCACAGGCGCGTTCGAGCAGGGGAAGCGCTTCTTCCCGCCGGTTCCAGCTGACGAGCAGCACTCCCATGTGGCCCGCCATGAGCGCCTCGGCATACGACTCGTGCGCCTCGCGGCGCAGGGCGAGGCAGTCCCGGTAGGCCGCGAGCGCCAGCTCGTGCCGGCCCAGGGCCAGCAGGCAGTCGCCCAGCCCTCGCAGAGGCGCCGCCATCAGACGCGTGGCCTGGTGGTCCTGGAACAACTGCACAGCCCGCCGGTACGCCCCCACCGCCTCCTCCTCCCGGCCGACCTCCGACAACGTGGCGGCCAGGCGCTCCAGGGCGGCGGCCATCCTGAGGCCGTCGTCCAGCGCCGCCACGAGCTCCACCTCCCGCTCCCGTACCCCGAGCGCCTCGTCCGTGCGCTTCTGCTGGAGCAGTGCCTCCGCGTACTCGTCGAGCAGGTCGGCCTCCAGCCCGCGGTCCCCCTCCGACCGGGCCATCCGCAGGGCTTCCTGCCGGGCTTGTTCGGCCTCCTCCAGGCGGCCGCCGCTGTGCAGCTGGTCGGCCCAGACGCCCATCTGCCGCGCCGTCTCGGCCCTGACCTCGCCGCGCTCCTCGAGCACGGTCGCGATCTCCTGCTGGACCGCACGGGCCTCCTCGCGCAGCCCGAGGGAGCTCAGCACCGAGCTGAGCCGGTTGAGCATGAGCACCTCGAGCTCCGGCTCACCTCCTCGTCGGGCGGCCTCCACAGCCATCCGGAACAGCTCGGCAAGGGCCACGGGCCGGCCTCGCTGAGAGAGGTAGAGCATCAAGCACTCGGCGACGAGCAGCACCGCGGATGTCGCCTCCGCACCTGCGGCGAGCCGGACGGCCCACAGCACGGTGTCCACCTCGGCGGCCAGCCACTGCGTGGCGCCGGCCACGTCGGCGAACGGCTCGTACCCCGGCTCTCCGGTGCGCGCCTGCCAGCGTTCGCTCGCGTGGTGGGCCAGCGTGACCAGACCCAGGAACAACCGGGCGGCGGCATCCCTGTACTCGGACGCCGCAGCGGCCGACTTCGCGTACAGCCGCACCAGGTCGTGCATCCGCCAGCGCCCCGACCCCACCGGCTGCTCGGTCAGCCAGCCCGCTCCGGCCAGGCCCGCGAGCAGCTCGCGGGTGGCGGCCAGGGCGGGGGACGACCACTCGATGTCCCCGTCCCCCTCGTGGACGAGGGCGACGGCCACCGCCGTGGTGCAGTGCGGGCCCGGGTGGACGGGCAGCAGCCGCAGCAGCCGGGCCTGGGCCGCGGGGAGGCGGGCGTACGAGACGTCGAAGGCGGCCCGGACGCCGGCCGGGAGCCCGGCGGGGTCCGGTGGGCTCAGCCGTTCCAGCCGGCCGCGGGCGTCGGCCAGTTGGGCGGCGTACGCGCCGATGCCCAGGCCCGGGTCGCGGGCCAGCACCGCCGCCGCCACCGTCAACGCCAGCGGCAGCCCCCCGCAGTGCCGGGCGACGGCCGCCAGCGCCTCCGGTTCGGCCGCCGGCCGGGGGTCCTCGGGCCACGTGCCGCGCAGCCGGGCGGCGACCAGTTCCTCGGCCGGTACGGCGGCCAGTTCGTCCAGGGCCAGCACCCGGGCCGGGAAGTCGGCGGCGACCAGCCGGTCCCGGGAGGTCACCAGCAGGCGGTGCGCGTCCCCGCCGGGCGGGACCAGGTCCCGTACCTGCCCGGCCTCCGACGCGTCGTCGGCGACGATCAGCACCCGCCGCCCGGCCGCCTCCCGCTCGGCCAGTTCCGACCGGTAGCGGGCCAGCCGCCCGTCGAGGGTCGCCGGCAGGTCCTTGTCCGCGACACCGAGCTCACCCAGCAACGCGCCGAGCGCCTGCTCGACGCCGACCGCCGCGTCCCCGGCCCGGTAGCCGCGCAGTTCCACGAACAGCACCCCACCGGGGAACGTCCCTGCGGCCAGCGCCTGCTGAGCCGCCGTCAGGGCCAGGGCGCTCTTGCCGACGCCCGCCAGCCCGGCGATCACCGCGACCCGCGCCCCGTCGGGGCCGGGGCCCAGCAGCCGGGCGAGCTCGGCCTCCTGCTCGCCCCGCCCCACCAGGACCGCCGGCGCGTCCCGTAACGCCCACAGGGCCTCCTGTGCAGGCGGCGAGCCGACAAAATCCCCCGCCACCCGTACTTGCACGACCTGGGCGTGCCCGGACGCCGTGGCCCGCTGCCGCACCCGGTCCCAGCGCGCGGCGGCCACTACCCGGCCGCCCCGGGGCCCCGGCTCTGCCGGATCTCGGAGTCACCGCTGCCCTCGGCCCACTGCCGGACCTCGCCCGGCGCGCCCTGCCCGTGCTCCTGCACGATCCGGGCGCGGCCCCTGGCCCGCGCCCGCTGCCGTACGGACCCCCCGGAGGTCCCCGCGGACGCTCCGCGCCCGGCGCCCGCCCCGGCGCCGGCGGCCCACCACGCCCCGGCCGCGACCACGGCGGCCGCCACCGCCCCGGCGAACGCCCCGGCCACCGCCACGGCGTCGCTGTCCTTCTGCGGCAACCAGCCCAGCGGATCCAGCCGGGCCACGCCGTACGCCACTGCGAACACCACGGCCGCCGCCACGACGACGACCCCCCACTTCACCGAACGCCCCATGCCAGCACGATCGCACCGCGCACGGCCGCCCCGCACCGGTTTCGCCGCAACCGGGCCGCGCGGGGCGGTTCCCCGCCCCGCGCGGCCCGGTGCGGCCCCGACCTCAGTGGGTCAGCGGGTAGGAGTGCCTGCCCGTGGCCTCGTCGATCTCCCTGTGCGCCTTGCTCAGCAGTTGCGACGACAGATCCATCAGCGCCCGCGCGCCGGCGATCTCCTCGCCGACCCGGAGCTGCTCCGGATCGGAGGGGTGCCGCATGGCGTACCCGCGCGCCTTCAGTTCGCTGCCGTCACCGAGCCGGACCATGGCCGCCGCACTGGTGCGATGGCCGTCCTCGGAGAATTCCAGCTCGACATGCCATCCGACGAGCGTGGACATCCTGGATCACCTCCAGAGCTCGACCTGTCGACCTCTTCCCTCCCAGAGTGCGCTTACCAGCACGATTCCGCACCGGAGGCCGGGATCTTCTCCGATCCGTGACCTGTGATCATGATTGAAGGCTCATCCACCTCTCTAGTCTGAGCACGTTCAAAATGGAGGGGATCAGCAAGTGAAGCTCAAGCGCATGGCCGCCGTCGCCGCCGCCGCGGTGGTCGGCCCGACCGTGCTCATGACCACGCCCGCGATGGCCGACGAGCAGCAGCCCGCCGTGACCGTCCCGGACGCGGCGCCCAAGGACGACGCACCCGCGGCCGCCGGGACGGCGAAGCCGGCGGGCCCGGCCACACCGAAGACCGAGCAGGCGCCGCAGACGCCGCAGGCGCCGCAGGCGCCGCAGACCGGCCGGGCCGAGCCCGCGACCGGTGGCCCGGACGACGAGTACGAGCAGCCCACCGCCGTCATCATGGGACCGGAGGTCACCCTCCAGGGCATCCCGAAGGCCGGGTTCAAGGCGGACGGCAGCTGGACCCAGCTGAAGGTGACCGTCGACAACCGCGGCCACGTCACCGTCCCGAACTACACGCCGCACCTGTCGGTCATGCAGTGGGACGGCGAGTTCACGGCCGCCCAGGTCAAGGTCGAGCGGCTGACCGGCGGCGCCTGGCAGCCGGTGAAGGCCCTCACCGGCGAGGCCATGGGCCCCGGTCTCCAGTTCAACCTCGGGACCACCGCCTCGGTGGCCGCGAACTCCCTGTACACCGTCGACGTCCGGATCAGCTTCGCCGCCGGCACCCCGGCCGTGGGCTTCGAGATGTACACGGACGGCAGCAGCCGCAAGGGCGGCGTCGTCAGCTCCTCCCCCGCCACCTGGTACGAGGCCCGGATCGAGGGCGCGAGCGACGAGGGCGAGCCGGGCCCGGAGGTCACCGAGGGCCCCGCGCTGGCCGTGAACGGCGTCCCCGGCACCGTCGAGGCCGGCGGCGGCTGGACCCACCTCACCGTCCGCGTCGACAACACCGGCAAGAAGGCCCTGCCCGAGTTCGGCCTCGGGCTCGTGCTGTCCCGCCCGGACTTCGTCCCGATGAAGCCCGGCCAGATCAAGGCCGAGGTCTACAGCAAGGACCGCAACGGCAAGGCCGGCTGGCACGCGGCGGACGTGTACGTCGACGGCGAGGACCCGTACGCGGCGATCGAGCTGGCGGCCGGTCCGGTCGCGGCCGGGCAGAGCTTCGACGTCAAGGTCCGGATCAGGTTCACGGCCGACGCCCGCCCGGGCGAGCTCACCCTCCGCGCCTACGGCGGGGGCGGCCTCGACGAGGAGGAGCTCGCCTACGTCGAGTCCCGCTCGCAGGCCTACCTGACGAAGATCGTCGCCGCGTCCCCGAAGCCGGACAACGGCGGCGGCAACGGCAACAGCGGCGGTGGCGGCAACGGCGACACCGGCAACCAGCCCGAGCCCCACGGCGGCGCCACGCCGATCGGCACGGGCACGGGCACCGGGTCCGGCACCGGCACCGGCACCGGCACCGGCGGCGAACTCGCCGCCACCGGCGCCGACCCGGCCACCAGCTGGGCCGTCGGCGGCGCCGGCGTGGCCCTGGCCATGGGCGCGGCCCTGGTCGCCGGCACCGGCCGGCACCGCCGCCGCAGCACCACGGCCTGAGAACCGGCGGGCGCCCACGGGCGCGCGCCGGCCCCGGCGCCACGCCGCCCCCGGCGCTACGCCGGTGCCAGCGAGCGCCAGATCGCGTCCGGCAGCGCCCGGGCCGCCTCGTCCAGGTCGAGGTCGTACGTGCTGGCCAGCCAGCGGCGGGCGGCCTCGGCCACCGGGCCCATGACCAGGACCTCGACCAGGGGACCCGGCAGGGGGACGATCTCGCCCTTGGCCATCCGGGTGCCCATCCAGGCCGTGATGTCGGCGAGCTGGGACTCCTTGGCCGCGCGGATCTCCTCGGCGTGCACCGCGAGGTAGCCGGCGTAGGCGGAGGCGTGCAGGAACAACGCGGCGTCCCGGTGTTCCTGGGTGAAGCGCAGGTAGGCCCGCACCAGGGCCCGGACCCCGGTGCGGGCCGTACGGGTCCGCACGACGGCCCGGGTCAGCTCCTCGAAGAGCCGGCCCATGCAGCGCGTGTACAGGGCCGCGGCCAGCCCGTCGAAGCTGCCGAAGTGGTGGTAGAGGCTGCCGAGGCTGACCCCGCTGGCGGCCGTGACGGCGTTGACGGTGAAGCCCTGCTGGCCGGATTCGGCGTACACGCGCAAGGCGGTGGTCAGGAGCAGGTCGACGGTGGCCTCGCCACGCTGTTGCTTCACCATGGCGGTCAGCGTAGACGGGCCGGTGGCCGACAAGAGCCGTCCTGCCCAAGCCCGTTGGCGGCCCCGGACGGCCCCGGCCGGCCCCGGGGGACCGTGCGGCGCGCGCGGTCAGCGCGCGCGGTTCAGCCAGCCGGCGACCTCGGTGGCCCAGTACGTCAGGATCGTGTCCGCGCCCGCCCGCTTGATGCCGGTCAGGGTCTCCAGGACCGCCCGGTCGCGCTCGATCCAGCCCTTCTCCGCGGCCGCCTCGATCATCGCGTACTCGCCGGAGATCTGGTAGGCGGCCACCGGCACGTCCACGGCCTGCGCGACCCGGTACAGGATGTCCAGGTACGGGCCCGCCGGCTTGACCATGACCATGTCGGCGCCCTCCTCCAGGTCGAGCGCCAGCTCCCGCAGGGACTCCCGGGCGTTCGCCGGGTCCTGCTGGTAGGTCTTGCGGTCGCCCTGCAGCGAGGAGGCGACGGCCTCGCGGAACGGCCCGTAGAACGCCGAGGAGTACTTGGCGGTGTAGGCGAGGATGGAGACGTCCTCGTGGCCGGTCTCGTCCAGGGCGTCGCGGATCACGCCGACCTGGCCGTCCATCATCCCGCTCGGGCCCACGACGTGGACGCCCGCGTCGGCCTGGACCTGGGCCATCTCGGCGTACCGCTCCAGCGTGGCGTCGTTGTCGACGCGGCCGTTCGCGTCCAGCACGCCGCAGTGGCCGTGGTCGGTGTACTCGTCGAGGCAGAGGTCCGACATGATCACCAGGTCGTCGCCGACCTCGGCCTTCACGTCCCGGATGGCGAGCTGGAGGATGCCGTCCGGCTCGGTGCCCGCGGTGCCCAGCGCGTCCTTGTTCTCGTCGGCCGGCACCCCGAACAGCATGATCCCGGCGACCCCGGCCTCCACGGCCTCCACGGCCGCCTTCCGCAGCGTGTCCCGGGTGTGCTGGACCACGCCCGGCATCGCCGAGACGGGCAGCGGCTCGCTGATCCCCTCCCGGACGAACGCCGGCAGGATCAGGTCCGACGGGTGCAGCCGGGTCTCGGCCACCATGCGCCGCATCGCGGGGGTGGTCCGCAGCCGGCGGGGCCGCGACCCGGGGAAGGATCCGTACGCGCTCATCTTCAGTCGCCTCTTCGCGTTCACGCCTGGACAGTCGATCGCCCCCAGCCTAGAACGCACCCCCCGTCCCACCGCCCAGGGGCTCGACAGCGCGCGGGGCCCGGGACCGCCGGAGGCCCGGACACACGCGAGGGCCCGGATGCCTTGAGCATCCGGGCCCCGTGCCGTTCCGGCCGGTCGGCCGGGTGGCCGCGCCGGGTAACCGGGCGCGGCGGCGCGACGTCACGTGGTGCGCCGGCGGCGGGCGCCCGGGCGGCGCTCGCTCGGCCGGGAGACCGGCTCACCGGCCTCCTTCGCGGCCTCGCGCCGGGCCGCGCCGTACTCGGCCAGCGCCTCCGCGAGCTTGGACACGCTCGGCTCCGGCGAGAGCACGTCCACGCGCAGGCCGTGCTCCTCGGCGGTCTTGGCCGTGGCCGGGCCGATGCACGCGATGACGGTCACGTTGTGCGGCTTGCCGGCGATGCCGACGAGGTTGCGCACGGTCGAGCTCGACGTGAAGAGCACGGCGTCGAAGCCGCCGCCCTTGATCGCCTCACGCGTGTCCGCCGGCGGCGGCGAGGCCCGCACGGTCCGGTAGGCCGTGACGTCGTCGACCTCCCAGCCCAGCTCTATCAGGCCCGCGACCAGCGTCTCCGTCGCGATGTCGGCCCGCGGCAGGAACACCCGGTCGATCGGGTCGAACACCGGGTCGTACGGCGGCCAGTCCTCCAGCAGTCCGGCCGCGGACTGCTCGCCGCTGGGCACCAGGTCCGGCTTCACACCGAACTCCACCAGCGCCGCGGCCGTCTGCTCGCCGACCGCCGCGACCTTGATCCCGGCGAAGGCCCGGGCGTCGAGCCCGTACTCCTCGAACTTCTCCCGCACCGCCTTGACGGCGTTGACCGAGGTGAAGGCGATCCACTCGTAGCGGCCGGTCACCAGGCCCTTGACGGCCCGCTCCATCTGCTGCGGGGTGCGCGGCGGCTCCACGGCGATGGTCGGCACCTCGTGCGGCACCGCGCCGTAGCTGCGCAGCTGGTCGGAGAGCGACGCGGCCTGCTCCTTGGTCCGCGGCACCAGCACGCGCCAGCCGAACAGCGGCTTCGACTCGAACCAGGCGAGTTCGTCGCGGCGGGCGGTCGTGGAGTGCTCCCCGACCACGGCTATCACCGGACGCGCGCCCTCCGGCGAGGGCAGCACCTTCCCCTGCTTGAAGACCTGGGCGATGGTGCCCAGCGTCGCGCACCACGTGCGCTGCCGGGTCGTCGTACCGGCCACGGTCACCGTCAGCGGGGTGTCGGGCTTGCGCCCGGCAGCGACCAGCTCCGTGGCGGCGGCCGCCACCGTCTCCAGGGTCGCCGACACCACCAGGGTGCCGTCGCTGCTGCCCACCTCGGTCCAGCAGCGGGCCGTGGCGGTGCGGGCGTCGACGAACCGGACGTCGGCGCCCTGCTTGTCACGCAGCGGCACACCCGCGTACGCGGGGACACCGACCGCCGTGGCGACACCGGGCACGACCTCGAACGGGATGCCGGCGGTCGCGCAGGCGAGCATCTCCTCGGCGGCGTTGCCGTCGAGGCCGGGGTCGCCGGTGACCGCTCGGACGACCCGCCTGCCGGAGCGCGCGGCCTCCATGACAAGATTGGCTGCGTCCCGGATCACCGGGAGCCCGGCGGCTGCTGACGCCTCGTCAGCGACCGTCAGCTGCGGCATGTCGACGCCCGCGCGCGCATGCGCCCGTACGACGTCCAGCACCTCGGGCTCCGCGATCAGGACGTCCGCGGCCGTGAGTGCCTCCACGGCGCGCAACGTGAGCAGCCCCGGATCGCCGGGACCGGCACCGAGGAAGGTGACGTGCCCCTGGCCGGCGGCAGCCGGAAAGGCGGAGGTGGTGGGACTTGAGGGGTTCAAAGCGCTCGCTCCCCCATCAGACCGGCCGCGCCCTTGGCCAGCATCTCGTCCGCGAGTTCGCGGCCGAGCGCCATCGCCTCGTCGTACGACTGGGGCACGGGACCGGTGGTGGACAGCTGCACCAGCGTCGAGCCGTCGGTGGTGCCGACGACGCCGCGCAGGCGCATTTCGTTGACAATCTGCCCGTCGGCCAGAAGGTCGGCCAGCGCGCCCACGGGGGCGCTGCAACCGGCCTCCAGGGCGGCGAGCAGGGACCGCTCGGCGGTCACGGCGGCCCGGGTGTGCGGGTCGTCGAGTTCTCCGAGGGCGGCGATGAGCTCCGCGTCGGACGCGAGGCACTCCACGGCCAGGGCCCCCTGGCCGGGCGCGGGCAGCACGTTGTCGACCGACAGGTGGTCGGTGACCTCGTCGCTGCGGCCGATCCGGTTCAGCCCGGCGGCGGCGAGCACGACGGCGTCCAGTTCGCCGGCGCGCACGTAGCCGATGCGGGTGTCGACGTTGCCGCGGATCGCCACGGTCTCGATCGACTTGCCCAGGCTGCGGGCGTAGTGGTGCAGCTGCGCCATGCGGCGCGGCGAGCCGGTGCCGACCCGCGCCCCGTCGGGCAGCTGCTCGAAGGTGAGCCCGTCCCGGGCCACGAGCGCGTCGCGCGGGTCCTCGCGGACCGGGATCGCGGCGATGACCAGCTCGTCGGGCTGGGCGGTGGGCAGGTCCTTGAGGCTGTGCACGGCGAAGTCGACCTCACCGCTCAGCAGCGCGTCGCGCAGCGCGGTGACGAAGACGCCGGTGCCGCCGATCTGCGCGAGGTTCTCCCGGGACACGTCCCCGTACGTCGTGATCTCCACCAGCTCGACGGGACGGCCGGTGACGGCGCGGACCGCGTCGGCGACATGGCCGGACTGGGACATGGCCAGCTTGCTGCGCCGCGTTCCGAGCCGCAGCGGCTGGGCGTGACGTGAATTCATGATGCCCGTCCTGAGTCGTCGTTCTTGTCGGCCCGGCTGACGGAGGCCACCGTCTGCGGGTCGAGATCGAAAAGTTCGCGCAGCGCCTCGGCGTACCCGGCGCCGCCGGGCTCGCTGGCGAGCTGCTTCACGCGCACCGTCGGGGCGTGCAGCAGCTTGTCGACGACGCGGCGGACGGTCTGGGTGACCTCGGCGCGCTGCCGCTCGTCCAGCTCGGGCAGCCGGCCGTCGAGCCGGGCCACCTCCATGGCCACGACCTCGGCGGCCATGGCGCGCAGCGCGACGACGGTCGGCGTGATGTGCGCGGCCCGCTGGGCGGCGCCGAAGGCCGCCACCTCGTCGGCGACGATGGCCCGTACGGCGTCCACGTCGGCGGCCATCGGCGCGTCGGCCGAGGCCTCGGCGAGCGACTCGATGTCCACCAGCCGTACGCCGGGCAGCCGGTGCACGGCGGCGTCGATGTCCCGGGGCATGGCCAGGTCCAGCAGCGCGAGGCGCACCGGCGCGGGCACGGGCGCGGGGGCCGGGGCGGGCTTGCGCCGGGCCTGCGGGACCCGCTGCGCGGCGGCCTCGCCCTGGTCGGCCCAGGCCCCGTGCAGTTCCAGCGAGGACGCGTCGACCCCGGCGAGCGCCGACCGCCCGGCGGACGCGGGCAGCTCGACGGGGCACGCGTCGGCGTCGCCGACCGCGGTGACCGCGGTGAGC
>NZ_JAJAUY010000140.1 GCF_020532625.1 Streptomyces antimicrobicus
GGGGGGGCCCCCGCCCCCGCCCCGCGCGACGATCGTCGCGCGGGCCGACGACTTTGGAGGACGGCGCGCGGCCCCGCCCCCCTGCGAAGGTCTGATCGTCAGCAGATCGGACCAGCAGTACGGAGGAACAGGGCGATGGCGCAGCGCAAGGGATGCTTGATCGGGTGCGGGGTGGCGCTGGTGCTGTTCATCGGCCTGATCGCGGCCCTGGTGTTCGGTCTCGGCGCGGTGGTGGACGTCGCGGGCAAGACCCTCGTCGACCCGTCCGTCTACGAGGCGGTCAAGGTCGGTGACCAGGAGAGCGACGTCCGCGACCGGCTGCCCTCGGGCGAGACCTTCGTCAAGGACGCCCTGAAGGACGGCGGCCCCGCCGAACCGGCCGGCTCCGCCTGCTCCTGGTACCTCTCCAGCGCCGACCCCAAGGGCGGCGAGGAGATGGTGTTCCGGTTCTGCTTCAAGGACGGCAAACTCGCCGAGAAGGTGCAGTACGCGATGAAGTAAAGCGCATTAGTGCGGGATTCCCGGCCATTCGCCGAACCGTCGATAAGAAGTCAAACTCCCGTCGGCGGCCGTACCGGCAAGGGAATCGCCCGCCCTCGCGGGGCGCCCGCGACTAAAGCGCATCAGCGCAGCCGAACCGCACGACGACCACCGCGCCCGGCGCCCTCACCGGCCCGGGCGGGAGGAATTCCCGGGGAAGCACTGTCAGCCACCCGGGGCCCGGTCGCATTGACGGCCTCCGGGACGGGCGTACAGCCTGGTCCGCGCTCTTTCGGCGGCGCGGACCAGACTCCCGGAGGCGGCTGGCATGACACCTTCGCACCTGACCCGGACGGGTATCGCCGTCCTCGCGGCGGCCGTCCTCGCGACGGTCCCCGGCTGCGGGCTCGGCGGGGGGCCGGGCCAGGGGGAGGACGCGACCCGCACGGGGCGGGTGGCCGGGACGGTCACCTTCCGCACCCTCCAGCTCAAGCCCGTCCACACGGGGTACGTGCAGGGCGTCATCGACGCCTTCGAGAAGAAGTACCCGGACGTGAAGGTGGTCTGGGAGGACGTCCCCGGCGACGGCTACAACGAGAAGCTCGTCGCCGACGCCCAGGCCGGCGCCCTCCCCGACGTCGTCAACCTCTCCACCGACTCCTTCCAGCTCCTCGGCGACCGCGGCATGCTCGCCGACGTCGCCCGGCTCGACCCGGAGGCGGCCCGCGACTACGTCCCCGGCGCCTGGGAGCAGTTCAAGCTCCCCGGCAAGGGCCAGGGCGTCTACGCCTACCCCTGGTACGTGACCCCGGAGATCCTCACGTACAACAAGGAGCTCTTCGCCGAGGCCGGCCTCGACCCGGCCCGGCCGCCCACCAGCGTCGAGGAGTTCTTCGACCAGGCCGAACGGATCGCGGCCCGCTCCGGCGGGCGGTACGCCGCCTTCATGGCCGACCCCAAGGGGCGCCTGCCCGGCGACTGGCAGAAGATGGGCATCCCGCTCCTGAACGACGCCCGGGACCGGTTCGTCTTCGACACCGAACGGGCCGTCGGCTGGCTGACCCGGATGAAGGACCTCTACGCCAAGGGCGCCATGCCCAAGGAGTCCCTCCTCAAGGCCGACGACGTCAACCAGCTCTACGGCAGCCGCAAGCTGGTCTTCGGCCCCGGCTCGCCCGGGTTCGTCAAGGACGTCAAGCGCAACGCGCCCCAGGTCTACGCCGGCACCCAGGTCGCCCCGGCCGTCACCGGCAGCCTCGGCCACATCGGGATCTACGCCCAGTCGCTGGGCATCAAGCGCACCACCGAACACCTGGACGCGGCCCTGGAGTTCGCCAAGTGGGTCACCAACGGACCCAACCAGGTCGCGTTCGCCCGCCGGGCGACCATCTACCCCTCCAACGCCCGGGGCCTGGACGACCCGTACTTCTCCGACCGCGGCGACGGCACCGACGCCGAGACCGTGGCCCGGGCCGTGGGGGCGGAGCAGCTGCGCACCGCCCAGCTCGACGCCAACACGCCGGTGGAGTGGACGAACCAGGTCGGTGACGCGGTCGTGCGGGAGGTGCAGAAGGCCATCACGGGCGAGCAGGACCCGCGCACGGCCGTACGACGGGCCCAGCAGGAGGCCAACCGGCTGCTCGCCGCCGCGAACGCGGGCGGCAGGTGACCGGGGCCGGGGAGGTGAGCGGGGCCGGGGAGGTGAGCGGGGCGCGGCGGGCGACCGGGGCGCGGCGGGCACCCGCCCCGCCGGCACCCGCCCCGCCGGCGGCCGGCCGGGCGCCGCGGCACCGCCCGTGGTGGACGCCGTACCTCTTCCTCGCCCCCGGCCTGGTGACGGTGACGCTGTTCAGCCTGTGGCCGTTCGTGAACACCGTGGTCCTCTCCCTCACGGACGCCCGGATCCTGCGCGGCGGCCACTTCGTGGGCCTGGCCAACTACACCCGCGCCCTGGCCGACGACGACTTCTGGGCCGCCACCGCGAACAGCGTGCTGTACCTGGTGGTCGTCGTCCCCGCGCTGGTCCTGCTGCCGCTCGCCCTCGCCGTGCTCGTGCAGGCGAAGGTGCCCGGCATCGGGCTGTTCCGGTCCGCGTTCTACACCCCGGTCATCGCCTCGGCCGTGGTCGTCGGCCTGATCTGGCAGTGGGTGCTGCGCAGCGACGGCCTGGTCAACACCGTCCTGCAGCGGCTGCGGGTGATCTCCGAGCCGGTCCCGTTCCTCACCGACAGCCGGTTGCTGCTGTGCTCCGCGATGCTGGTGACCGTGTGGAAGGGGCTGGGCTACTACATGGTCTTCTACCTCGCGGCCCTCGCGAACGTCCCGGCCTCCCTGTACGAGGCCGCGGCGCTCGACGGCGCCGGAGCCGCCCGGCGCTTCTTCAGCGTCACGGTCCCCCAGGTGAAGCCCATGATGCTGCTGGTCGGCACGCTCTCCGCAGTCTCGGCGCTACGGGTGTTCACCGAGATCTACATCCTGGGCGGGGAGAGCGGCGGCCCCGGCGGCGGCGCCCGCACCCTGCCCTTCCTGATCCGCCAGGTCGGCCTCGGCTTCGCCGGCGAGACCGGCTACGCCGCGGCGATCTCCGTCCTGCTGTTCCTGCTGACGCTCGTCTTCAGCCTGCTCGGCAGGCGGCTGTCGAAGGGCGACGACGCGTGAGCGGGCCCCGCCGCCGCGCCGGCGCAGGGCGGGCCGGCCGCTACCTCGCGCTGCTGCTGATGCTGGTGGTCATGGTCGGGCCGGTGGCCTGGCAGTTCGCGACCTCGCTGCGGGGGCGGACCGAGAACGTCTACGCCGGCCTGCTGCCGCAGCGGCCCACCTTCGACAACTACCTGCGCGTCGCGGAGTCCTTCCCGCTCCCGCAGTACGTCGGCAACACCCTGGTCGTCGCGGCCCTCTCCGTCACCTCGAACGCGGTCTGCGCGGCGATGGGCGGCTACGCCCTGTCCCGGACCGGCTGGCGCGGCCGTACGGCGGTGTTCACGGTGCTGGTGGCGAGCCTGATGTTCCCCTTCGAGTCCGTGATGGTCTCGATGTTCCTGATCGTGCGCGGCATGGGCCTGGTGGACACGCTCGTCGGGGTGTGGCTGCCCGGCGCGGTGTCCGTCCTCAACCTGATGATCATGCGGGCGGCGTTCCTCGCCGTACCGCAGGAGATCGAGGAGGCCGCGGTCCTCGACGGCGCCGGCGAATGGACCCGGTTCACGCGGATCTTCCTCCCGGGTGCCAAGGGCGCCCTCGCCGTCGTCTGCATCACCAGCTTCATGGGCGCCTGGGACGACTTCCTGTGGCCGCTGCTGGTGCTCACCGGCAGCGAGCACCACACCCTGCAACTGGGGCTGAAGACCCTGGCCGGCACCACCACCGTCACCGACCAGCGGATCGTCGCGGCCGGGGCGATGACCGCACTGCTGCCGATGGTGCTGCTCTTCCTCGCCCTCCAGCGTTACTTCTTCAAGGGCGTCGGCGAGGGCGCCGTGAAGACCTGAACCCCCGCCCGTTCACCCGCCCCACGCCTGTCGACCCTCACAGGAGCCCTCATGCACGACGACCGCCGCATCACCGAACAGCGCCTGCGCCGCGTCCTGGCCGAACGCGTCCGGCCCGCCGTCCACTCCCACCGGCTGCCGCTGACCGTCGAGCGCTGGGACGTGCCCGGCGAGCCCGTACCGGTCGCCGAGGCGCTCGCCGCGCCGTACGGGCCGTGCGCGGTCGGCGACGCGTGGGGGCCGGCCTGGGGCACCACCTGGTTCAAGGTCACCGGCACCGTCCCCGCCGAGTACGCCGGCCGCACCGTCGAGGCCGTCCTCGACCTCGGCTTCGACCGCATGATGCCCGGCTTCCAGTGCGAGGGCCTGGTCCACGGGGCCGACGGCAGCGAGCTCAAGGGCCTCAACCCGTACAACGACTGGGTGCGGGTCGCCGACCGGGCCGAGGGCGGCGAGCGGATCGAGTGGTACGTCGAGGCCGCCGCCAACCCCGTGCTGGTCGCGCACACCCCGACGTACGAGGGCGACCGGCGCACCAGCGGCGAGCAGCCGCTGTACCGGCTGGCCCGGATGGAACTGGTCGTCTTCGAGACCGAGGTCTGGGACCTCGTCCAGGACCTCGACGTCCTCGGCGAGCTGATGGACCAGCTCGACGCCGCCGACGCCCGCCGCTACGGGATCCTGCGCGCGGTCGAACGCGCCCTGGACGCCCTCGACCTGGAGGACGTCCCCGGCACGGCCGCGGCCGCCCGCGGTGAGCTGGCCGGCGTCCTCGCGACCCCCGCGGCACCCTCCGCGCACCGGATCAGCGCGGTCGGGCACGCCCACATCGACTCGGCGTGGCTGTGGCCGCTGCGGGAGACCGTCCGCAAGGTGGCCCGCACCACCGCCAACGTGGTCCAGCTGATGGACGACCACCCCGAGTTCGTCTTCGCGATGTCCCAGGCCCAGCAGCTGGCGTGGCTCAAGGAGCACCGGCCCGAACTGTTCGAGCGGATCAAGAAGAAGATCGCGGACGGGCAGTTCGTGCCGGTCGGCGGCATGTGGGTGGAGTCGGACACCAACATGGTCGGCGGCGAGGCCATGGTGCGGCAGTTCCTCTACGGCAAGAAGTTCTTCCTGGAGGAGTTCGGGATCGAGCCGCGCGAGGTCTGGCTGCCGGACTCCTTCGGCTACACGGCCGCGCTGCCGCAGATCGTGCGGCTGGCCGGGGCCCGCTGGTTCCTGACGCAGAAGATCTCCTGGTCGCAGACCAACCGCTTCCCGCACCACACCTTCTGGTGGGAGGGCATCGACGGCACCCGGGTGTTCACCCACTTCCCGCCCGTCGACACCTACAACTGCGACCTGGGCGGGGCGCAGCTGGCCCACGCCGCCCGTAACTACCGCGAGAAGGGCCGCGGTTCGCGTTCCTTGGCCCCCTTCGGCTGGGGTGACGGCGGGGGCGGGCCGACCCGGGAGCACCTCGCCCGGGCCCGCCGCCAGCGCGACCTGGAGGGCTCCCCTCGCGTCGAGATCGAACGCCCCGACGCCTTCTTCGAGGCGGCCCACGCCGAATACCCCGACGCGCCCGTATGGGCCGGTGAGCTCTACCTGGAGCTGCACCGCGGCACCTACACCTCGCAGGCCCGGGCCAAGCAGGGCAACCGGCGCAGCGAGTCGCTGCTGCGCGAGGCCGAGCTGTGGGCCGCCACCGCCGCGGTGCGGGTGCCCGGGTACGCCTATCCCTACGAGGACCTGGAGCGGATCTGGAAGACGGTCCTGCTCCACCAGTTCCACGACATCCTGCCCGGCTCCTCCATCGCCTGGGTGCACCGCGAGGCCCGGGCGACGTACGTCCAGGTCCGCGAGGAGCTGGCCGCGCTCACCCTCGCCGCGCAGCTCGCCCTGGCCGGGCAGGGCACCACCCCGCTCGTCTTCAACTGCGCCCCGCACGCGCGGCGCGGCGTCCCGGCGGGCGGCGCGGGCCTGCCCGTGCCCGCCGAGGTCCCGGTGACGGTGGAGGAGCGGCACGGCGGCGGATACGTCCTGGCCAACGGCCGGCTGCTGGTCGAGGTCGACGGCCGGGGCCTGCTGGTGTCGGCGTACGACCTGCGGGGGCGGCGCGAGAGCGTGGCTCCGGGCGCGGCGGCCAACCTGCTGCAGATCCACCCCGACTTCCCCACCATGTGGGACGCCTGGGACGTCGAGGCGTTCTACCGCAACAACGTCACCGACCTGGTGGACGTCGACGCGCTGGAGGTCACGCAGGACACCCCCGAGGCGGCCACGGTCACGGTCACCCGCTCCTTCGGTTCCTCGACGGCCACCCAGTCGGTCACCCTGCGGGCCGGCTCCGGGACGGTGGACCTGACCACGACGGTCGACTGGCACGAGCGCGAGAAGTTCCTCAAGGCCGCCTTCCCGCTGGACGTGAGCGCCGAACGGACCGCGTCCGAGACCCAGTTCGGCCATGTGTTCCGGCCCACCCACACCAACACCTCGTGGGACGCGGCCAAGTTCGAGATCTGCGCGCACCGCTGGATCCACGCCGAGGAGCCCGGCTGGGGCGTGGCCCTGGCCAACGACGCGACGTACGGCCACGACGTCACCCGTTCCGTCCGTCCGGACGGCGGCCGGACCACCACGGTCCGGCTCTCCCTGCTGCGCGCCCCGCGCTACCCCGACCCGGAGACGGACCAGGGCACCCACACCCTGCGCCACGCCCTGGTCCCGGGCGCGACGATCGACGACGCGGTGCGCGAGGGGCACTGGCTGAACCTGCCCGAGCGTGTCGTGCCCGGCGCCGGCCCGGTCGCCCCGCTGGTCGCCGTCGACCAGGACGCGGTGGTCGTGGAGGCGCTGAAGCTGGCCGAGGACCGCAGCGGGGACGTGCTCGTCCGGCTCTACGAGTCCCGCGGCGGCCGGGCCTCGGCCGTGCTCACGCCGGGGTTCGAGGCGGTCGCCGCCACCGCGACCGATCTGCTGGAGCGGCCCTTGGACGGCACCGCGGTGGGGCCGCTGGGCGAGGACGGCACGGTGGGGCTCAGCCTGCGCCCGTTCCAGATCGTCACCGTGCGCCTGCGCCGGGCGACGTGACCGACGCCGCACGCCAGCGATTATGCACTTAGTTGCATAAGGGGGGCCTCCTCGCTTACAACAGGGTGACCACACCCGCGCGAGGAGGCGCCTCCCCATGACCCCCCAGAGCCAGTACCCCCACCTGCTGAGCCCCCTGGACCTCGGCTTCACCACCCTGCCGAACCGCGTGATCATGGGCTCGATGCACACCGGTCTGGAGGAGCACGAGCGCGGCTTCGAGCGCCTGGCCGCCTTCTACGCCGAGCGCGCCCGCGGCGGCGTCGGCCTGATCGTCACCGGCGGCATCGCCCCCAACGACGCCGGCCGGCCCCTCGAAGGCGGCGCCCGCCTGACCACCGAGGCGGAGGCCGAGGAGCACCGCGTGATCACCGAGGCGGTGCACGCCGCGGGCGGGAAGATCGCGATGCAGATCCTCCACTTCGGCCGGTACGCCTACCACCAGGACCTGGTCGCCCCCTCTGCCCTGCAGGCACCGATCAGCCCCTTCGTCCCGAACGAGCTGACCGACGCCGAGGTCGAGCAGACCGTGGAGGACTTCGTCCGCGCCGCCCGCCTCGCGCGGTCCGCCGGCTACGACGGCGTCGAGATCATGGGCTCCGAGGGCTACCTGATCAACGAGTTCGTCGCCGCCGCCACCAACCGCCGCGAGGACCGCTGGGGCGGCTCCTACGAGAACCGGGTCCGCTTCCCGCTGGAGATCGTCCGGCGCACCCGCGAGGCCGTCGGCGAGGACTTCATCCTGATCTACCGCCTGTCCATGCTGGACCTGGTGCCCGGCGGCTCCACCCTCGACGAGGTCGTGCAGCTCGCCAAGGAGATCGAGGCGGCCGGCGCCACCATCATCAACACCGGCATCGGCTGGCACGAGGCCCGCATCCCCACCATCGCCACCTCCGTCCCCCGCGCCGCCTACACCTGGGTCACCCGCCGGCTGATGGGCGCCGTCAGCGTCCCCCTGGTCACCAGCAACCGCATCAACACCCCCGAGGTCGCCGAGCAGGTGCTCGCCGAGGGCCGCGCCGACCTGGTCTCCATGGCCCGCCCGTTCCTCGCCGACGCCGACTTCGTGGCCAAGGCCGGGGCCGGTCGGCCCGAGACCATCAACACCTGCATCGGCTGCAACCAGGCCTGCCTCGACCACACCTTCAGCGGCCGGATCACCAGCTGCCTGGTCAACCCGCGCGCCTGCCACGAGACCGAACTCGTCCTCGGCCCCACCCGCACCCGCAAGCGCGTCGCCGTCGTCGGCGCCGGACCCGCGGGCCTGGCCTGCGCCGTCTCCGCCGCCGAACGCGGGCACGGCGTCACCCTCTTCGAGGCCTCCGACCACATCGGCGGGCAGCTCGACATCGCCCGCCGGATCCCCGGCAAGGAGGAGTTCGCCGAGACCATCCGCTACTTCGCCACCCAGCTGGCGGAGCACGGCGTCGAGGTGCGCCTGGGCACCCGCGCCGACGTGGCCGCCCTGGCCGGCTACGACGAGGTGGTCGTGGCCACCGGCGTCACCCCCCGCATCCCCGACATCGAGGGCGTGGACCGCCCCGACGTCGTCAGCTACCTCGACGTCCTGCGCGACGGCGCCCCCGTCGGCCGCCGCGTCGCGGTCGTCGGGGCCGGCGGCATCGGCTTCGACGTGGCCGAGTACCTGACCGACAGCGGCGAGGGCGCCGGCCAGGACCCCGAGGTCTACTTCCGCCACTGGGGCGTGGACACCGCCTACCGCGGCCCCGGCGGCCTCACCGCCCCCGAGCGGCCCGCGCCGCCGCGCGAGGTCCACCTGCTCCAGCGCAAGACCACCAAGGTCGGCGCGGGCCTCGGCGTCACCACCGGCTGGATCCACCGGGCCGAGATCAAGCACCGCGGGGTGGTCACCGTCGCCGGCGCCACGTACGAGCGCATCGACGACGAGGGCCTGCACATCACCGTCGACGGCGAGCAGCGGCTCGTGCCCGCCGACACCGTGGTCCTGTGCACCGGCCAGGAACCGCGCCGCGACCTGTACGAGGAGCTGCGCGCCGCCGGCATCGAGGCCCACCTGATCGGCGGCGCCGACGTGGCCGCCGAGCTGGACGCCAAGCGGGCGATCCGCCAGGGCACGGAACTGGCCGCCCGCCTCTGACGGCGCCCGCGCGGAAGGGGTGTTGTGGCGGCCCGCGCCGGGCCGCCACAATCGCGCCTGTGACGCTGACACCCGCAGACGCCGAGAAGATCCTCACCGACAACTTCGCGCCCTGGGTCCTGGCCCTCGGCCTCACCGTCCAGGAGACCGGCGACCGCCACGCCGTCCTGCGGCTGCCCTGGTCCGACGCGCTCGCCCGGGACGGCGGCGGCATGAGCGGACAGGCCCTGATGGCCGCGGCCGACACCGCCACGGTCATCGCCGTCTCCGCCGCCCGCGGCGGCTACGGGCCCATGACGACGGTCCAGCAGTCCACCAGCTTCCAGCGCCCGGTGACCGGCGCCGACGTCCTGATCGACGTACGCCTGACCAAACTGGGCAAGCGGATGGCCTTCGCCGACATCACCATGACCGCCGACGGCGACACCGAACCCGCCGCCAAGGCCAGCACCGTCTACGCCCTGCTCGGCTGAGCACGGGCGCACCCCCCCGGCCCGCTTCCGGCCCGGCCTGACCCTCCCGGCACCGCCCGCGACGCGTGGGCGGTGCCGGACTATATCAGCCGTCCGAGTGCTTGCCCGGATGTTTATCCGATGGTGATGGACCCGTAGTCCTGGCACCACACACGGCACTAGCGTCCTTTCGCACCCCGGGAGTTCGGGTGCGCACCCGGCGGCTGTCCGCCGCCCCCATGCCCCACGCGCCCCCCTCCCGGCCCCTGAGCGAGGAGGGCACTGTGCTGTCTCTGCGTCGACGGTCCGTCGGCACCCTGTCGGCCGCCACGCGCTACGCAATCGCCAGCGGCGTCGTGATCGGCGCCCTGACCCTGACCCTGATCGCGCTGCTCGTCCCCGTGGACTCGTACGGCGACCGGACCCCCGTGGCCGCCGCCGCACCCGCCGCCGGGGACGACGGCGCCGGAACCATGAGCACCCCCTACGGCCCGCTGACCGCGCAGGACCGCGACTTCGTGCGCAAGGTCCGCCTCGCGGGCCTGTGGGAGCTGCCCGCGGGCCGCCAGGCCCAGCAGCGCGGCACCCGCGCCTCCGTCCGGCACGCGGGCGACCATCTCGTCGAAGGCCACACCGAGTTGGACCGGCGCGTCATCGAGGTCGGCCAGGCCCTCGGCCTGGACCTGCCCAACCAGCCCAACGCACAGCAGCAGGGCTGGCTGGGCGAGTTGGAGCGGGCCCGCGGCGACGACTACGAACGCCGCTTCGTGCAGCTCCTGCGCCAGGCCCACGGCAAGGTCTTCACCCTGGTGGCCCAGGTCCGCGCGCAGTCCCGCAACACCATGGTCCGCCAGCTGGCCACCGACGCCAACTCCACGGTCCTGGACCACATCACGGTGCTGGAGGACACCGGGCTGGTCGATTTCGACGCTCTGCTCGCCGACGCCGCCGCGCCGCCCGCCTCCCCCCGTGCCACCCCCGCCGGCGCCCCGGCGCCCGCCCGTTCCCGTCCGACGTCCGCCCGATGAAGTGAAGTGATCGCATGAGTCGACAGGGCCACAAACGCCCTCGGTTGTCCCGCAAGGCCCTCGCGCTCGTCGCCGCCCTGACCCTCGGGGCGGCGGGAGTGACCGTCGTCGCCCAGCAGGCCTCCGCCGGCATCGCCGGACGCGGCGGCGACCGGGCCTCCCTGGTGACCGCCACCATCGACTGCCCCGACGTCGGCGACCGGCTCCGCGAGGTCCCCGACCAGGCCAAGGCCCAGGTCGACGAGAGCCTCGCCCGGCTCGACGGCCAAGTGGCCGACGCCTACGGCGAACTGGCCTCGGGCGCGGCCACCGGCGCCCAGCAGCAGCGCGACCTCCTCGAGGACCTGGAGCGCCGGCGCGGCCGAACCATCACCGAGCTGGCCGACGCCATCGGCCGGGTCACCCGCCGCCCCGACGACCTCCAGGCACTGAGCCGGTGCCGGATGAAGCAGACCCCGCCCGAGGAACTGGCCGTCGCCGACGAGGCGGACGGCACCGGGGCCAACGGCGGCGGAGCGGACGGCGGCGGGCAGGCGCAGGGCCTGGCCGCCCGGTCCGGCGCAGCTCCGGCCCGGGCCGGCGGACCGAGCAGGAGCGACTTCGTCGCCATCACCTCCGTCAAGCCGAACGTGCGCCGCCCCGCGCCCGGCCGGAACGCCTCGACCGGCTCCCTCTCCGTGCGCTGCGGCCGCAACGAGAACGGCCACTTCAACCCCGACAACGTCATCGTCGCCCCCGGCGTCGGCAACGGCGCCCACCACATGCACGACTACGTCGGCAACGTCTCCACCGACGCCTTCTCCACCAACGACAGCCTCGCCGCCGCCGGCACGACCTGCACCAACGGCGACCAGTCGACGTACTACTGGCCCGTGCTGCGGCTGCGCGACGGCCGCCAGGAACGCGACGCCGCCGCCCCCGGCGGCGGCAAGGACGGCAACGTGGGCACGATCCTGCGGCCCAAGCAGGTGACCATCGATTTCAAGGGCAGCCCCGCCGGCCCGGTCACGGCCATGCCCCGCTTCCTGCGCATCATCACGGGCGACGCCAAGGCGTTCACCAACGGCAACGCCAACGCCAACGCCTCCTGGAGCTGCACCGGCTTCGAGGACCGCCAGCTCAAGGACAAGTACCCGGTCTGCCCCCAGGGCAGCGACGTCGTGCGCACGTTCACCTTCCAGAGCTGCTGGGACGGGCGCAACACCGACAGCGCCAACCACCGCACCCACGTGGCCTTCGCCGACAAGGACGGCCGCTGCAAGAAGGGCTTCAAGGCCCTGCCGCAGCTGGTCCAGCGCATCGTCTACGGCATCCCGCAGGGTGCCCGCTTCGCCGTGGACAGCTTCCCCGAACAGCTGCACAAGCCCGTCACCGACCACGGGGACTTCATCAACGTGATGAACGACCGCCTGATGAACGAGGCCGTCCGCTGCATCAACAGCGGCCGCACCTGCCGCTGACCCACCGAGCCCCCGGCGCGGACGCGCGCCCCGCACCTCCCCGTCCGCCCGCGTCCGCGCCGGGAAAGGGTGCCGGCCCGAAGCCGAGTTCGGGCCGGCACCCGCGTCCCCAAGGAGTGTCATGACCGGTGCCCGGGAAAGAACGGAGCCGGCCGAGGCCGGCGACCTCGAACTGACCCGCCTCCTGCGCGAGGCCTACGCGGCGGGCGCCGCGGACCCGGCCGTCTGCGACGTCCTCTACCGACGGCACCGGGGCGCGGCCCTCGCCTACGCGCGCACCTGCTGCCGGGCCCCGCAGGACGCCGAGGACCTCGTCTCCGAGGCCTTCCTGCGCACCTTCCAGGCCGTCCGCGCCGGGGCCGGACCGCAGGGGCCCTGGCGGGCCTATCTGCTGGCCGTGGTCCGCAACACCGCCGTCCAGTGGCGTGCCGGCGACCGCCGGCACCTGCTCACCCCCGACTTCGAGAGCCGGCCCTCGCCCGCCGGCGGCGACCCGCAGCGCCTGTGGCTGGCCGACGAGGACCGCCGGCTGGTGGCCCGTTCCTTCCACACCCTGCCCGAGCGGTGGCAGGCCGTGCTGTGGCACACCCTGGTCGAGGGCGGCTCGCCCCACGAGGTGGCCCAGGTCCTGGGCATCACCCCCAGCGCCGTGACGTCCCTGGCCTTCCGCGCCCGCGAGGGGCTGCGGGAGGCCTATCTGCGCGCCCACGTCGCCCCGGCCACCGACGGCACCGCCGAGGACGGGGACCGCTGCCGGCACTACGGCGCCCTCCTCGGCGCCGCCGTCCGCCGCGGCGGCCCCCGCTCGGCCGCCCTCGTACGGCACCTGACGGCCTGCCGGCCCTGCACCCGGGCGTACGCCGAACTCCTCGACCTCAACGCGGCCCTGGCCGCGTGACGACGACACGACGGTGGCCCTCCCCCGGACCGTCCGGGGGAGGGCCACCGTCACGCGGCCGGCCGCTGCGCCGCTAGAGGCCGTTGACGCGGGCCATCCGCGCGCCCAGCCCCAGGGGCCGGAACTCCGTGGTCACCGGGCGCACCCGGCGGCCGACGCGGGAGTGCTGACGGCGTACCTGGGCCATCAGCCGGCGGCTGCGCAGGGCCATCTCCAGCTCGAACCGGGTCCGCGGGTCGCGCAGATCCGCGCCGAAGAGCTTCTCCAACTGCCGCATCCGGTACCGCACCGTCTGCGGGTGCACGCTCAGGGCCTTCGCCGCCTCCGGCGCGCCACCGCCCTCCAGCCAGGCCAGCAGGGTGACCTCCAGCCGCTCGCTCTGCCGCGGGGTCAGATCGGCGAGCGGTCGCAGCCAGCGTGCCGCCAGGGCGTGGGCGAGCGGTTCGTCCTGGAGCAGCATCAGCGTCGAGAGGTGGTCGTCCACGAACTCGGCCCGCGCGTCGGGCCCGTTGCGGCCCGGCGAGAGGGCCAGCAGGCGCGAGGCCCAGCGCAGCGAGGAGGCGGCGTCGCGGAGGGGGACGGGATGGCCGACGGCGGCGAAGCGTCCGCGCAGGGCGAGTTCGAGCGCGCTACGGCGGTCCCCGTCCGGGCTGGGCACCAGCAGGCACGGCTGGCCGCCGGCCAGGCCCGCGAGGGCGTCGTCCAGGGCGGCGGCCAGCTGCTGGGTCTCGCCCGGCGAGGCCAGGGCGACGGCCCTGACGGCGGCCGGCGGCGGCCAGCCCGCCGCGGCGGCGAGTGCGGCCAGGTCACGGTCGGTCGGGGCGCAGTCGCCGGTCAGGGCGAGGAAGAGCTCCTGGCGGGCCCGGTCGCGGTCCGGCGGGAGGGAGCAGCCGTCCGGGGCGTGGTCGTGCGGTTCGTCGTGGCCGCGGGCCCGGTCGCGCTCCTGGAGGGGCGCGGGCGGGTCCGCGGGGCGGTCCTGGTGTGCGGCGGGGTGAGCGGAGCGGTGGTCGACGGCGGCGGGCTCCTCCGTGATGCGGTAGCCGAGGGCCACGAGCAGGGCCTGCTCGACGGCCCGAACGAGCAGTTCGTCATCGATGGCATCGATGTCTTCGCCGAGCGCTGCGCGACCGTGCGGGCCATGGAGGAGTTCCTCGACCAACTTCGCGGCCAGCGCGGGAAGTTCCCTGCGCAGGACACGGGTCCACTCGCCGCGCGGGCGGGACCAGATGCGGTTCAGAAGTTCGCACATCGTTACCTCGTTCATGCCGGGGTAGGGCCTGCCGGCTGGGGGAGGTGACAGGCCCGCCGAGGCCCCGACCTCGCCCGGATCCTCGGATCCGGCAAGGGAGTTGGGGCCTCGCACTCCCTCTGGGAGGGCTCCCCCCGGCGGCGGTCCCGCGGTTTTGCCGCGATTTTGCCGCCGGGGGCGCGGAGAGCGGCGGACGGCAGGGGTTCGCCGTCACAGCAGCACCACTGGAACCGAATCCTCCGTGGTTACACGATGTGATGGCGACGCGGGTGCGAGAACTTGTCACATTTCGATAAATCCTGTGGAGGCGTTGCGAAGCTCAACGATGCTTCAGGCACTCCGGCCCAGGCGCGTGGGTTTCACAGCGCGGCCGCGCAGTCTCGACTACAACCCCGGGGTGCCGAGCGCGAGGTGGAGCCTCGGCGCCACCCGGGCGCACGGGAGAACTCGATGCCCCTGTCCCAGACGCACCCGCCCCGCCCCCATCGGGCCCGCCGCCGCAGGCGCCACGCCGGAGCGGCCCGCACCGCCACCGGCCGGCGCGCCGCCCGGCGGCCGCCCCTGCTGCCCGCCGCCGGCCGGTCCCGTTCCGGCGCGCTCTACGCGGGTGGCGCCGCCCTGCTGCTGACCCTGGTCGTGGCGGCCCGCGCCGGCGCCCTCACGCACCTGTGGGACTTCCTCGACTTCGGGGCGGGCGTGCTCTCGCTCGTCTCGCTCACCGCCACCGTCCTGTGGGGACTGGTGGCCACCGACCGGGTGGTGCTCGACTCCGGCCACCGCCTCCTCGCCCAGGGCGTGCACCGCGGCCTCGCCGTCGCGGGACTGGGCTTCCTCGGCCTGCACGTCTGGGTCAAGGTGGCGCAGGGGCGGACCGCCGCGGCCGCCGTCGTCCTGCCGTTCGCCGACGCCGACCGGCCCGTGCTGATCGGCCTCGGTACGCTCGCCGGCTACCTCTTCCTGAGCGTCGCCGTCTCCGGCGCGGTGCGCAGCGCCTTCGCCACCCCGCGCCGCTCCCCGCTGTGGCGGGCCCTGCACATGGGCGCGTACCCGGCCTGGGGAGCCTCCCTGGTCCACGGGCTCAAGGCCGGCCGGTCCGCCGATGCCTGGGTGACGGTGGCGTACGCCGTGTGCCTGGCGGGCGTGGCCCTCGTCCTCGCCCACCGGGCCCGCGAGCGGTTGCGC
>NZ_JAJAUY010000141.1 GCF_020532625.1 Streptomyces antimicrobicus
CGGTGAGCCGGATCCGGCCGTCGTCGCCGACCTCGACCAGACGGGCCGTCAGCAGCTCCGCCACGGCCGGCTCCACCGCCTCGACCGCGCCCCACGGGCCGGTCGTCACGGCGTGGTACGGGTCCAGCGCGGCGCAGACGGCGGGGCGGGCGCGGGTCCGGTCGGCGCGGTCGCGCAGCAGCCACAGGGCGCCCAGCACCAGGTGGCCGAGGGCGGCGGCCGCGCAGGCCGCGCCGACGAGGTCCGGTCGGGTCATGGCCCCAGGATGCGGCTCAGCTCTCCTTCTGAGCCAGTTTCAGCAGGTGGTCGGCGAGGGCCTGACCGCCCGCCGGGTCGCGGCTGATGAGCATCAGCGTGTCGTCGCCGGCGATGGTGCCGAGGACGGAGTGCAGTTCGGCCTGGTCGATTGCCGAGGCGAGGAACTGGGCCGCACCCGGCGGGGTGCGCAGGACCACGAGGTTCGCCGAGGCCTCCGCGGAGATCAGCAGCTCGCCGGAGAGGCGCCGCATGCGCTCCTCCTTGGCCGATTCCCCCAGCGGCGCCTGCGGCGTGCGGAACCCGCCCTCGCTGGGCACCGCGTAGATCAGCTCGCCGCCGGTGTTGCGGATCTTCACCGCGCCCAGCTCGTCGAGGTCCCGGCTGAGCGTCGCCTGGGTGACGCTCAGTCCGTCGTCGGCGAGCAGCTTGGCGAGCTGGCTCTGCGAGCGGACCGGCTGCCGGTTGAGGATGTCCACGATCCGGCGGTGGCGGGCCGTGCGGGTCTGCGGGACGGACGGCCCCGCCTGGGCCTCCGTCCGCGGGGACCCCCACTCCTCGTTGTCCTGCGCCTGGCTCATCGTCGTCTCATTCTCCGGGTCGTCCCGCCTCGTGGCTTGCGTCGAGGATGCCGGGCAGGGCCTGGACGAACGCGTCCACCTCGGCCTCCGTGACGATGAACGCCGGCATCAGCCGTACGACGTCGGGGGCGGGAGCGTTGACCAGGAAGCCGGCTTCCTGAGCCGCCAGCTGCACCTGCTGCGCGAGCGGCTCTGTCAGCACGATACCCAGCAGCAGACCCGCACCACGGACGTGGCTGACCAGCGGATGTCCGGAGGCCTCGATTCCGGAGCGCAGCCGCTCGCCCCGCGCCTTGACCTGGTCCAGCAGCCCGTCGGCGGCGATGGTGTCGATCACCGCGAGGCCGGCGGCGCAGGCCACCGGGTTCCCGCCGAAGGTGGTGCCGTGCTGGCCGGGCCGCAGCAGGTCGGCGGTGGCGCCGAAGGCGGCCACGGCGCCGAGCGGCAGGCCACCGCCCAGACCCTTCGCGAGCGTGACGAGGTCGGGCTCGACACCCTCGTGGGCCTGGTGCTCGAACCACTGTCCGCACCGGCCGATGCCGGTCTGCACCTCGTCCAGGGCCAGGAGGGTGCCGGTGGCCCGGGTGATCTCGCGGGCGGCCGTCAGATAGCCGGCGGGCGGGACCACCACGCCGTTCTCGCCCTGGATCGGCTCGATCAGCACGAGCGCGGTGTCCTCGGTGACGGCGGCCCGCAGCGCCTCCACGTCGCCGTACGGGACGTGCGTGACGTCACCGGGCAGCGGCAGGAACGGGCCCTGCTTGGCGGGTTGCCCGGTGAGGGCGAGGGCGCCCATGGTGCGGCCGTGGAAGCCGCCGGTGGTGGCGACCATGTGGATGCGGCCGGTCAGCCGGCCGATCTTGAAGACGGCCTCGACCGCCTCGGCGCCGGAGTTGCAGAAGAAAATCTTGCCCTCGCGGCCGAACAGCTGGAGCAGCCGCTCGCCCAGGGCGAGGACCGGCTCGGAGGCGTAGAGGTTGGAGACGTGGCCGAGGGTGGCGATCTGGGTGGAGACGGCCTCGACGACCGCGGGGTGGGCGTGGCCGAGGGCGTTGACCGCGATCCCGCCGACGAGGTCGGTGTACTGCCGGCCGTCGGCGTCCCAGACCTGCGCGCCCGCGCCGCGGACCAGCGCCACCGCGGGCGTGCCGTAGTTGTTCGTCAGCGCGCCCTGCCAGCGGGCGCCGTACTCCTGGTTGCCGCCGGTGCTCATGCGTCCGTCCCTCCCTGTGCTGCGGGGTCCTGCGGGTCGGGCACGACCATCGTGCCGATCCCGGAATCGGTGAAGATCTCCAGCAGGATCGAGTGCTGGACCCGGCCGTCGATCACCCGGGCGGTGCGCACCCCGTTGCGGACGGCGTGCAGGCAGCCCTCCATCTTGGGCACCATGCCGCTGGACAGCTCGGGCAGCAGCTTCTCCAGCTCGCTGACGGTGAGCCGGCTGATGACGTCGTCGCTGTTCGGCCAGTCCGCGTAGAGGCCCTCGACGTCGGTGAGGACCATCAGGGTCTCGGCCCGCAGGGCGGCGGCCAGCGCGGCGGCGGCCGTGTCGGCGTTGACGTTGTAGACGTGTCCGTCGTCCTGGCTGCGGGCGATGGAGGAGATGACCGGGATCCGGCCGTCGGCGAGCAGCGCCTCGATGGCGCCGGTGTCGATGGCGGTGATCTCGCCGACCCGGCCGATGTCGACGAGCTCGCCGTCGATCTCCGGCATGTGCTGGACGGCGGTGATGGTGTGGGCGTCCTCGCCGGTCATGCCGACGGCGAACGGCCCGTGCTGGTTGAGCAGTCCGACCAGGTCCCGCTGGACCTGGCCGGCCAGCACCATCCGGACGACGTCCATCGCCTCGGGCGTGGTGACCCGCAGACCGGCCTTGAACTCGCTGACCAGGCCGTGCCGGTCCAGCTGGGCGCTGATCTGCGGGCCGCCGCCGTGCACCACGACGGGCCGCAGGCCCGCGTGCCGCAGGAAGACGACGTCCTGGGCGAAGGCGGCCTTGAGCTCGTCGTTCACCATGGCGTTGCCGCCGAACTTGATGACGACGGTCTTGCCGTGGTGGCGGGTCAGCCAGGGCAGGGCCTCGATGAGGATCTCGGCCTTGGGCAGGGCGGTGTGCTTCCGCGTGGCGCCGCTCATGAGGAGTACGCGCTGTTCTCGTGGACGTAGTCGGCCGTCAGGTCGTTGGTCCAGATGACCGCGGACGCGTCGCCGGCGACCAGGTCGGCGGTGATCCGGACCTCCCGCTCCTTCATGCTGACCAGCTCGCGGTCCTCGCCGACGGAGCCGTTGCGGCAGACCCACACGCCGTTGATGGCGACGTTCAGCCGGTCCGGGTCGAAGGACGCGCCGGTGGTGCCGATGGCGGAGAGCACCCGGCCCCAGTTGGGGTCCTCGCCGTGGACGGCGCACTTGAGGAGGTTGTTGCGGGCGATGGAGCGGCCCACCTCGACGGCGTCGTCCTCGTCGGCGGCGTTGATCACCTCGATCCGGATGTCCTTGCTCGCGCCTTCGGCGTCGCCGATCAGCTGCCGGGCCAGGTCGTCGCAGACGGTCCGCACGGCCTCGGCGAAGGCGTCGTACTCGGGGACCACGCCGGAGGCGCCGGAGGCCAGCAGCAGCACGGTGTCGTTGGTGGACATGCAGCCGTCGGAGTCGACCCGGTCGAAGGTGGTGCGGGTCGCGGCGCGCAGCGCCTTGTCGAGGGTGGCGCTGTCGAGGTCGGCGTCCGTGGTGAGGACCACGAGCATGGTGGCCAGGCCCGGCGCGAGCATGCCGGCGCCCTTGGCCATGCCGCCGACGGTCCAGCCGTCCTGACCGGCGGTGGCGGTCTTGTGGACGGTGTCGGTGGTCTTGATGGCGACGGCGGCGGCCTCGCCGCCGTCCTCGGACAGGGCCGCGGTGGCGCTCTCCACGCCGGGCAGCAGCTTGTCCATGGGCAGCAGCACGCCGATCAGGCCGGTCGAGGCGACCGCGATCTCGCCGGCGTTGTGCTCGCCGCCCGCGACGCCGGCCGCGTTGAGGGCCTCGGCCACCTTCTCGGCGGTGGCGTGGGTGTCCTGGAAGCCGCGGGGGCCGGTGCAGGCGTTGGCACCGCCGGAGTTGAGGACCACGGCGCTGACCGCGCCGCCGCGCAGCACCTGCTCCGACCACAGGACGGGCGCCGCCTTGACGCGGTTGGAGGTGAAGACGCCGGCGGCGGCCAGGCGCGGACCGTGGTTGACCACGAGGGCCAGGTCCGGGTTGCCGTTCTGCTTGATCCCGGCCGCGACACCCGCGGCCGAGAACCCCTGTGCGGCCGTCACACTCACGGCGCCACTCCAATCGTGGAAAGCCCGAGGCCCTCGTGGAGCCCGAGCGCGATGTTCATGCTCTGCACCGCGCCACCGGCGGTGCCCTTGGTCAGGTTGTCGATGGCGCTGATCGCGATGATGCGCCGGGCGGCCTCGTCGTACGCGACCTGCACCTGAACGGCGTTGGAACCGTGGACGGACGCCGTGGCGGGCCACTGCCCCTCGGGCAGCAGGTGGACGAACGGCTCGTCCGCGTACGCCTTCTCGTAGGCGGCGCGCACCGACTCGGCGGTGGTTCCGGGGACGGCCTTGGCGGAGCACGTGGCGAGGATGCCGCGGGTCATGGGTGCCAGGGTCGGGGTGAAGGAGACCGAGACCCGGGTACCGGCGGCCGCGCTGAGGTTCTGGACCATCTCGGGGGTGTGCCGGTGGCCGCCGCCGACGCCGTACGGGGTCATGGAGCCCATGACCTCGGAGCCGAGCAGGTGCGTCTTGGGCGCCTTGCCGGCGCCGGAGGTGCCGCTGGCGGCGACGACCACGGCCTCGGGCTCGGCGAGCCCGGCGGTGTAGGCCGGTACGAGCGCCAGCGAGACGGCGGTGGGGTAGCAGCCGGGAACCGCGATGCGCTTGGACCCCTCCAGCGCGGCGCGGCCGCCCGGCAGTTCGGGCAGGCCGTAGGGCCAGGTGCCGGCGTGCGGGGAGCCGTAGAACCGCTCCCAGTCGGCCGCGTCCTCCAGCCGGTGGTCGGCGCCCATGTCGACGACGAGCACGTCGTCGCCGAGCTCGGCGGCCACGGCGGCGGACTGGCCGTGCGGGAGCGCGAGGAAGACCACGTCGTGCCGCCGGTCCTGCCCGGCGAGCACCTCGGCGGTGGTCGGCTCCAGGGTGCGTCCGGCGAGCGGGAGCAGGTGGGGCTGGAGCGAGCCGAGCAGCTGCCCGGCGTTGGAGTTCCCGGTGAGCGCACCGATCTCGACCTCGGGGTGCGAGAGCAGCAGACGCAGGACTTCCCCACCCGCGTACCCACTGGCTCCGGCCACCGCAACACGTACCACCATCGGACCTCCTTCGATGGCATGACTATACGTATCGCCGCACGTTTATGCAAAGCCCTTGTTGCGGGGCCGCTGCCGGCCCTGTGACCGAGAGTTTTAGTCGGCGGATGAGCACGCTAGTTGGCGGATCTTGGTCCCATAACGCTGTGTTGCGATAGATGCGAAGAACTGCCCCCGTCTTTAGCCGATGGGTGCTGCTGTGGATGGGTGAGCGAGGCAGCGAGCGCGAAGATCCCCTCGGATTCGAGTGGTCTGGATCATTTTGTCACCGCGCACGACGGGGATGCCCTGCTGCGGGATCGGCTGCGGCTCGGGGACGGCTGGACGCGTCGTTGGAGTTCGACGTGGCAGGTGGGCACCGACGAGGTCTGCTGGCCCGTCCGGGATACGGCCCACGTACCGGTGCTGTCGTCCAGGCCGATGCGGGGGTTCACGTGGCGGGCGAAGCAGCGGCATCGGCCCGGGCTGGAAGTGATGGTGTCGACGGGCCGGAAGCACGGCTTCGAGTCGTTGGAGGAGATGCGGCTGCTGGTCGCGCTGGACTTCCTGAGGGCGTCGGAGGTGCTGTCGCAGCCGTTCCGACTGGACTTCGAGTACGCGGCCGGGCACGCCTGGCACATCCCGGACTTCCTGGCCGTGATCGGCAGCGGGATGGCTGATGGACGTGCGCCCTATGGAGCTGATCAGGGACGATGACGCGCTGTAGTTCGCGGCGGCCAGGGAGGTGGCGGCGGCATGCGGCTGGCGGTACTCGGTGGTCGCGGGCTAGCGCCCGCATGTCTGGAGCGTCCTTGATCACTTGTCCTCGCGGCGTCGGCCGACGAGGGATCTGCTGGGCATGCGCGACCAACTGCTCACCGCTATCAGCGGGCAGCAGGGTCGGGTGATGACGTTCTCCGAGCTGGCGGACTCAACCAGCGTGCCTTCTGTCGGCCGGGCGAACATCGTCCGGCTGCTCTGGCAACACGAGCTCGGCATTGATCTGGGCAGTCGCTTGCGCGACAGCTCGCTGATCTGGGCGGCGTGATGGCGGCGAGGGGGTTCTTGCAGATCGCGCGCGGCAGGCGGGTCGCGCTCAATGGCGTCGAATGGACGGTCGAAGACATCCAGGGCCAGCGAGGCCGGCTCATCCTGGTGGATGGCGACGGCCGCGCGGAGACCCGTTCCTTCCGCTGGCTCATCAACCACGCTGACCTACGGCTCCTGCCGACGGTCGAAGCATCGAGGCGCCCGCCGACGTTCGCACGGCAGCCGAGGACATTAGCCGACCTGACCGAGGACCAACTGGAGGGGGCCCGGGTGCGGGCTGCGCACGTGCTGGAAGCCGAGACGGGGTTCCGGGAGGGCCACCAAGCTCGGGCCCTCCACAAGGTCCTGCGGAAGCACCACGTGAAGATCCATCCGCGACGCGGAGTGAACATCCTCGGGCTCTGGTATCACCACCCGGTCCTCGACGAGCCGTGCTTCCAGCAGCCCTCCGCCCGAGGCGGCAAACACGCGGGCCAGTGGGTAATCCGCAGGGACCGCCATCAAGTGTTCTTCCAGGACCCTGCCGACCACGAGCATGGCACATCCTGCGCTGGCAAGGACTGCCTCCCGAAGGCGAGATCCCCGCCTTCTCGGACAAGACCGCCGACGCCCTCCTAGCACAGGTGAAGACGAACAACATCAAGCACATCAGGTCGTTGTCTACGACCGACACAAGGGCGACTGCTCCGAACGACTTCGCCAGGCCGCCGACCCCGTAACCCTAGTATTCCTAAGAAAGGGCACCCACCTCCAAACCGGCTACCAGCCTGAGCACATCCCAGCATTCCTGGAGCCGGACTGGCACCAGCGCCACCTGGCCAGTTGCGCGGGCTCGCGATCCAAGACTGCGCGGAGGACCGCCGCCATCCGACTCGTCCAACAAGTCATCGGGGGGGATCCGACCAGGCCGCCGCATAACTTCTCGGGATCCCTCCATTCAGAGATACGTGCTCCGCGGACGCAACACTAGGTGGCCACTGAGTAGTGGCTGCAACCCTATTGATTTCGATAGGGCTCTCCGCGCTCTCACTTCGGAACTGCAGTCACCATGCAAACCGCCAATTGACTACCGGCGCAGGCGACAAGCACTCCACGAATGGGTAATAGCCCCGACACCTGGAATGCTCCGATTCGGCACCTTCCTCGGTCCCCTCATGTCACCCAGATCGACTTCGGTGATCGGAAACGTCAAACGGTCTGTCTACGTATGGACGCTCATCACACAGGGCAAGCACCTCTTCGCTCCGCGGCCACTCGAAGCCGCACAACCTCCCGAAGTCCGCCAGCAATGGGCTCGGCGTCGTAACACAACCTGGTTCCAGTTCACTCGCCCTGACCCCATGAGCCACTATGCTGAAATGCGTCGAATTCTTTCCGAATACGCCGAACAGCTTGCCCGGGACATCGACTCAGGCGTTGAAGCGACTGATTGAGATAGGTCAGAACTCCACGCGAGGACGTTCGATGATATCCCGACCAAGAAGGGTTCGAATGTCGGATTCTGGAAGGCCGGAACGAGCGATGAAATCACCGGATGAGACACCAGTTTTTTCCGTGAGCTCCAGTGCCCGACGCAAGAGGACCGGAGTTTCTGGATTTCCTAGAGAACCTGGCTCTACTTTCCTCCACCCTCGGACGGACAACGCTTTCCATCCTTGCGCGTAGGCGTTTTCGCTCATAACGCCGAGTGTTTTTGCTCGGACGAGGAGAGCAGCTAGCGAGACGTGCCATTTCGCCTTCAAGCGAAGAAGTGCGGGCCAGTCGAGCCGGTCCGGAAGTTCTGATTTGATGTCGCTGGCAGGCATTAGGAACGCAGCGGCGAACTCGTGAGCTTGACTCTCAGTAGCCTTGTCGCCAATTTTTCCAGTGACACCATGCAAGACCAGATGGCCTAGCTCGTGGGCCGCATCGAAACGGGAACGGTCGCGCAGGCCCTTGTCGGCCCCAAGAGCAACCACGGGCCTGTCGGGGAAGTCAACGCAGAATGCATCGACCTTTTCGAGGCCAACACGGAAGCGGACAACAATAATCCCGTTGGTTTCCAGCAGTCGCACAACGTCTTGGACCGGACCGCGTGGGACTTTCCAGTGGCTACGGACCTGGGCAGCCGCTTGTTCGATATCAGCGGACCGGAGAGGCTGCCCTTCTTCGATTGGCACGCGCGGCAGATTGAGTTCGGGCAACGCAACGTGCTTTTCGAGCTCAAGCGTGAATTCCCGCGCGAGGTGTACGTAGGCGAGAGCTTGTTGGCGGTCTCGAGGAGAGGTGGATCGAAGACTGCGGAAGAAGCCGTTGACCTGCTCTTGGGCGGGGGGACGGGCCGGAGCGGCGAAGAACGACATCGGAACCCGCAACGCGACCGCGAGCCGGCGAAGCGTCGATGTGGCGGGCTTGGTGTGTCCGTTCTCGAACTGGCTAATCGAGGCTGCAGTGACGGAGCCCACCTCTCTGGCCAGTTGCACCTGGGTGAGCCCCCGCAGTTCGCGTGCCATTCGCAGCCGGGCACGATCGAACAGGGCGGCGATGTCGCCGGGGTCCAGTTGTGGGTCGTTCACGTCGCTCGCCTCCCGGCCAGTCGACGTCCGCTGATCAGCGGACGCTTCTCGATCTTGAGTACTCCGCCCGCATCTTAGGCACACCTTGGTTACCGGTCAGTCAAATCACTCAGCTCCGGCCGGACGCGCCCGAGGGAAGTGTGTCGAGTTTCATCCCCATCCCGTCATGTACTCTACCTATCGCACGGAAGATGATGTTCAAATCTGAGGTGACCCGCCAGCGGTGGGGGACGGAGCTGAGGTGCTGAGAGTTCGGGAGTGCGTGCTGTCCAACGAGGTGATCACCGCCGACTCGGTGGAGACCGCCTTGTGGGACGCCATCGTGGTGCCGGAGGGGATCAAGGAGCGGTTGCGCAACCAAACCGTGTTGTCGCTGCTTGTGCGGCCTGACCTGCCGTTTGCGATGACGGCGCTGCACGGCTTGTGCACGCTCTACGGTCCTCCTGGTACCGGCAAGACGACCCTGGCGCGGGGTCTGCCGGCGCAGGTCGCCCGCTACGTCGGTGGAGGCGCGGTCCGACGGATCGAGATCAACCCGCACGGGCTAATGAGCGCCGAGCACGGGCAGTCGCAGCAGCGGGTCAGCGAGCTGCTCGGCGAGTACGTTCCGGGCCTCGCGTCGGATGGCGTGCCGACCGTAGTGATTCTCGACGAGGTCGAGTCGATGGCGGTGGCCCGCTCGGCGGCGTCGCTGGCCGCCAACCCGGCCGACGTCCACCGCGCCACGGACGCGGTGCTCACTGCCTTGGATCTCAACGCCGCCGAGCACCCGCACCTGTTCTTCGTCGCGACCAGCAACTTCACCACCGCTCTGGACGAGGCGTTCCTCTCCCGCTCCGACGCCGCCATCCTCGTCCCGCTTCCCGAGCCGGAGGCGCTGCGGAAGATCCTGGCCTCCACGCTGCTGATGCTGGCCGACAAGTACCCCGCCTTGGGCGAGCTTGCGCGCTCCTCCGTGGTGGAGCGCATCGCCGAGGCGGCTCACGGACTGGACGGCCGCCGTACGCGCAAGGTGGTCTTCGAAGCCCTGGCTCAGCGGCTGGACACGGTGCTGGACCCCGGCAGCCTGACCGAAGACGACCTGGCCACCGCGGTGCACAACGCCGTCGCGGAGACGGGCCAGCCGGAGGTGTCCCGTGCGGCGCGCTAGGCAGGTGGCGGCCTCCCCCACGCGCAGCGCCAGCGGAACCTGGGCGGTGATCTCGGACCTCGTGGCGGATACCGTGGCGCAGTCCTCCGCGCTGTCCCGCGACGAGGCGGTGGAGGCGATGTCGGCCGCCGAGGCAATCGGGCGGATGCTGATCGCGGCAGGGCACCTGCAGCAGCACCCGATCACCCTGGTGGCCGGCAAGGTGCACTGCGAGATCACGACGGTGTCCGGCACGGCAGCGCTGACGTTGGAGGAGAACCTCAACCCGGTCCCCGGCGCGGCGGGCGCCGACGATTTCACGATCCACTTGCCGTCCCCGGCCCCGCTCCAAGAGCAGGTGAAGGCAGTCGTCGATGGTCACGCCCGATTGTCCGACGCTGTCCCGCCCGCTCCGGAGACGAAGACGGCCAGCTCCGGTCCGCTGATCGACCATGAGACTCTGCGCCGGGCGGTGACCCAGCGATGACCTCCACCTATACCTACAGCTACACCCGGACCCACACCGCCACGCACCTGACCGACGTCATCCTCGGCACCATCACCGACATCCTCGCCGACCTGGGGATCAACATGGACCGGCTGCATCGCGACTGGGTGCAGAACGAGAACGCGATCAAGGCGTGGATCGAGGAGGGCTCACTCGACACGGTCGTCCTCGAGTGCCACCAGTCCTCGGGCGCCGTGGCGCCGGTGATCGAGTTCCCGGTCTCCTACACCACCGCCGGCGACGGCAACGCCGAGTTCACCGCCTCTCGTGCCCGAGCCGCCCGGTTCCGGGCCAAGTTCGACCAGGTGCCCGCGGGCACCACCTACCGGCTGTTCTGCACCTTCAACGGGCCCCGCACCCCGCAACCGGGTTGGGGCCCCGGCCAGCGGTCGAGCACCGACGGCCTGCGCGGCATCACCTTCGGCACCCTCGGCTCCGCCCCACACGCCTCGACCGGCATGCGGTACTACCACACCTGAGGCCACGAGCAGGAAGACACCGCTATGGGATACATCGACGACGCCTTCACCAAGCTCAAGCACAACCTGGAGATCACCCAGACCGAGCAGAACCTGGCAAAGGCACGGCACGAGGCCATCCGCGATTTCGTCCGGTCGCACTGGGACCTCGCCGACGACTTCCTCACCGGAAGCTACCGGCGCGACACCAAGACGAAGAAGCTCAAGGACATCGATATCTTCGTGGTCCTCGACGCCAACGGCTCCCAGGCCGGCTTCCGCGATCAGGCGCCCATCCAAGTGATCAACGCCCTGGAGACCATGCTCCGTCAGAAGTGGAGCGCTGCCGCCCGCGACGGCATGGCCGTCGTCATCCCCTACGGCCCCGACGACGAGGTCATGTCGATCGACGTGGTCCCCGCCTTCAAGCGAGGCGAGGGCGGCTACTACATCCCCAATCCCTCGGCAGGCGACTGGATCGCGACCAACCCCAAGCGCCACCACGAGCTGAGCATCGCCAAGAACGCCGACGGCGACGGCAAGTACGTGCCCTTCGTCAAGATGGTCAAGGGCATCAACCGCGAACTCGGTGAGCCCGTGTCGCCCTCCTTCCTGCTGGAGGTCATGGCTCAGTCGCTGGTGAAACCGCCGATAGGGCGCTACCAAGACGAGATCGTGCTGTTCTTGGCCACCGCCGCCGAACGCATCGGCGACGAGTGGCCTGACCCCGCCGGCCTGGGCGGTGACGTCAACGCCGTCATGAACGCGACTCAGAAGCTCGCCGCGGCCAACGCACTAACCCAGGCCCGCGCCATCGCGGAGCGGGCGGTCGACCTGGAGGACGAGGGCCAGGAGCGCGCTGCCTACGACGAGTGGAAGAAGCTGTTCGGGAACAGGATGACCAGGCCATGAACCTCTCCACAGACCCCAGCGGCGTCCACGGAATACCGCCTCGGGCTATCCACGAGCGGCAGCTCGACGACGACATGTTGCTTCTCCAGCGCGCCGCGTCGGCAAGTCACCAACGCGGCCAGCGCCTCGAAGCTGTGCGCGTCACCGCCGCCGTTCTGCTCGCCGCCGCCGGTGTCCTGATCACGCTGTCCGGCCACGGCCGGACAGTCGTCTCGATCGTCGGGTTCTTCTGGTTCGTCGTCTCCGCGTTCCTGCTCAAGGGCCTCGCTGGGAGCACCGCCCGCCAGGGCGCCCTGCTCCAAGAGATGTTCGATGTCGCCCTGTTCCACTTGCCGTGGCGCGCCACCGTTGCAGGCGACCCCATCCCCGAACCCGACGTCCGCCGTCTCGCGCGCAAGCTCCCCCGAGGCGGCCCGAAGGACAAGCGCATCACTGACGGTTGGTACGACCCCACCCACAACATCCACCACCCCTACGACGTGTTCATTGCTCAGGAGCAGAACCTCGCCTGGGACGCTCGCCTTCGCCGTCGCTATAGCTACGTCATCGCTTCCGTTGCGTTGCTGTGGGCCACCATCGGCTTCCTCGCCGGCTTGGTGGTCGCGGACGCCACTCTGGGCGACACTCTCCTCAGCTTCTTCGTCCCATCCTTGGCGGTCTACCAGATCGCTTACGAAATCTGGTCCGGCCAACGCAAAGTGGCTGACGAACGCGACCGACTCACCAAGGTCGTCAACACCGAGCTACACAGCGGACGCCCAGGCCCCGTCCCTGACGACGAATGGCGCCGCCTTCGAAGCGCTGCACGGGACGTGCAGGACGGCGTACTCCGCACCCGCCTGGACACCACCCGAGTACCCGAGTGGTTCTACAAGCGTTTCCGCGACGAGGACGAACGCGACTTCGGCGACACTGCAGAAGGCCACCGCGTCCGCCTCGCGCAAAACACACCCCCACCCACGTAGTTCGTTGGGCGGGATACTCCCAGCCCGCCCAACCGACCCACCGCGACTAAGAGCGGCGCACACGCTCACGCACAGTGAACGCCGAAATCTCAAGGTCCGCCAACTAGGCCTCTCAAGATCCGCCAAACAGAACACGATCCGCCAAGTAAAGATCTCGGTCACACGGCCCGAGCAGTGCGACGGGGCCGCGGGACTCCGCCGGGGCTCGGCGCGCCCGCCCTCGCCGACGGGAGCACGGCGGGCCGCCGGCAGCGGGGATCAGGCCCTCGGCGCGGCGGGCCGGGGCAGGGGGTGGCGGACCCAGATGTTGGGTTCGACGTAGACCGCGTAGCCCTGGGACGGGTCGCAGTGGACCGGGGTCAGGGCGCCCGGGACGTGGACCGGGCCCGGGCGGTCGAAGGGGAGGCCCGTCCAGGCGCGCCAGTCCTCGACGGAGGCGCTGATCGTCATGGACAGCGGGGCGACGCCGTGGACGGTGGCGCCCGCGCGGACGTGCACCCGCAGCCACGGGTCGTACGGCAGGCCGTCCTCCCGGGTGCGGTACGCGTACGCGTGGATCGGGGTGTCCGGCTCGGCGTGCTTGCCGCTGGGCCGGACCGGGGCCACGACCTCGGCGAAGCCACGGGACCGGGCGTTCTCGCGCATCGCCGCCAGCATCCGGCCCGACAGGCCCTCGCCCCGCCGTCCCGTGGCGACGGTGATCTCGATCGCGCTGACCGTGTCGGGGGCGACCCCGCGCCGCAGGTCGGAGAAGGCCCACAGCAGGACCTCGTCCCAGCCGCGGGCCGGCAGCTCACCGCGGCCCTCGGCGTGCAGGGCGAAGGGGACGCTGAAGGCGCGGGCGACGACCTCGTCCCCGTCCGTGGCGACCAGGACGTACTCGGGCAGCTCGGTCACCATCCGCGGGTACAGCAGCCGGCCCACCGAGTCGTACCCGGCGAACTCCGGCCAGAGGTCTTCCATGTCCCACAGCCGCGCGGCGAGCTCCGGCCGCTCGGCCACGGTGGTGATCTCGATCTCGGTCATCCCGGCAGGCTAGGGCCGCCGCCGCGGGCCCCTCAAGCGATTTGGCCGAGGGCCGCCAGGCGGCGGACCGCCTCCGTCAGGCCGTCCGGTCCGGCGACGGCCGCGAAGCTCATGCGGACGTACGGGCCCGGGGGCTCGGCGCAGAAATAAGGACGGCCCGGGGTCACCGCGACGCCGACGCGCAGGGCCGCGGCCACGAAGGCGGCCTCGTCCGAGCCGTCGGGCAGCCGCGCCCACAGCTGGAAGCCGCCGGTCGGCAGCCGCGCCGGGGTGAGCCCGGGCAGCTCGCGCAGCACCGCGCCCGCCAGCACCTCGCGCCGGTGGCGCAGCTCGGCGGCCACCGCGCGCAGGTGCCGCGGCCAGGCCGGGGCCCCGACGAGTTCCAGCGCCGCCTCCTGCAGCGGGCGCGGCACGAAGAAGCTGTCCACGACCTGGATCGCCCGCAGCCGCTCCAGGACCGGCCCGCGCGCGGCCAGGGCGCCCACCCGCAGGGACGGCGAGGTGACCTTGGTCAGGGAGCGGACGTGGACGACGACGCCGTCGGGATCCGCGGCGGCCAGCGTCGGCGGCAGCGGCCCCGCGTCCTCGTGGGCCAGGGCGCGGGCGTAGTCGTCCTCGACCACGAACGCCCCGGCCGCCCGCGCGATCCGCAGGACCTGCGCGCGCCGCTCGGCGGCGAGCACGGCCCCCGTCGGGTTCTGGAACAGCGGCTGGCACACGAACACCCGCGCGCCGGTGGCCTCGAACGCCGCCGCCAGCAGTTCCGCCCGCACCCCCTCGGCGTCGGCCGGTACGGGCACGGGCCGGCACCCCGAGGCCCGGGCGATGGCCAGCAGGCCGGGGTAGGTGGGGGACTCCACGAGGATCGGCGCGCCGGGCGGGGCCAGCGCCCGCAGCGCCGTGGTCAGCGCGCTCTGCCCGCCCGCCGTGACCAGGACGTCCGCCGCGGTGACCTGGCCGCCGATCTCCCGGGCGAACCAGTCGCGCAGCTCGGGCAGCCCCTCGGTGGGCGGCCGGGACCACGCGCCGGGTCGCCGCCCGGCCCGGGCCAGGGCCGCCGCCATGGCCCGCTCGGGCTGGAGCGAGGGGTGCAGGTAGCCGCCGTTGAGCTCGATCACCCCCGGCGGCGGCACCGCCAGCGACACCAGGACGCCGGAGGCGTCCACGGTGCGCGGTACGACCTCGCCCGGGCCCTCGGCACTGAGTGCGAGCTGCTGCCAGGAGGTGTCCCCGGCCGCCGGGGTCGCCGTACGGGGCTGCGCGCGGAAGACGCCGGCGCCGGGGCGGGTGACGACCAGGCCCTCGGCGGCGAGCTGGGCCAGGGCCCGGGAGACGGTCACGGGGCTGACCCGGAACCGTTCGACGAGGGACCGGCTCGACGGCAGCTTTCCACCTACCGAGTAGCGGTCGAGCTCACTCCGCAAGGTTTCCGCGAGATCCGCCACGCTGCTACGCTCGTACATGAGAGCACAGAATAGCGCTACCCGCTCCACGCCGATAGCGGTCGAAGCCACCGCCC
>NZ_JAJAUY010000142.1 GCF_020532625.1 Streptomyces antimicrobicus
GCGCGCCACGAGCGGATCGCGCTGGTACCGGGCCCAGCGGCGGATCCCGGCGCGGTGGACCCGGGCCTCGGGCCGGGGCCGGTGCCCGTGCGCCGCGGCCTCGGCGCGGCAGCGGGCGCTGTGGCGGAGGTCGTGGACGGCGAGGGAGAAGATCGGCTCGCCCGGCCGCCAGCCGTCGCGCTCGCGGCCCCAACAGCCGCGGGACGGGGCCCGCTTGGAGCGGATGTGATGGACGGTGCGTGACATGGGGTGCTCCCGGTCCGCGCCGCCGGGCGGATCCCGGCGGTACCTACCGGAAGCCACGCGGTCCGTCCCCGCGGCCCCGCCCCGCCCGCGTGCCCGCGCGCACCGCCGCCGCGTTCACGCGGGAGTCCCCGGCGGAGGAACGACGCCGCGGGCGATGCCCAGCGTGACCAGGTCCTCGGGGCGCAGGCGGAGTTGGTCCGCGGTGGTCGGGGCCTCGCTGGTGGGGCGTTTGAGGATCGCCGCCGCGAGTTCCGGGGCGATCACCGAGAAGTAGCTGTCCGGGGTGACCCAGGTCCGACCGGGCGCGGCCAGCGCCAGGGCGCCGCCGGAGCCGCCCTCGCCGATGACCAGCGTGGTCACGGGGACCGTGGCCGAGGCGACGGCGGCGAAGGCGTCCGCGATGGCCGCGCCGGCACCGGCGTGCTCGGCCTCGGCGTCGTTGGCGGCGCCCGGAGTGTCGACCAGGGTCAGCACGGGCACACCCAGCCGGTCCGCGAGCCGGATCAGCCGGGCGGCCGTGCGGTAGCCGGCGGGGCGGGTGGCCGTGCCGCACTGGGCGGCGTAGGCGACGGTCCGTCCGGCGCGCAGCCCGAACCCGCACAGCATGCCCGGGTCCGTGCCGCCGGCGCGGTCGCCGTGGACGGGCAGCCGCAGCTCGAAGTACGCGTCCAGGTACGCCGCCGCGCGCGGCCGCGCCGGGTTCCGGGCCTGCTGCACGGCGTCCCAGCCGGTCCGGGCGGGCCCGCCCGGCGGTACGCCGCCCAGCGCGGCCGGCGGCTCGGCCGGGCCGGGGTGCGGTGAGGTCAGCAGGCGCAGCCAGGTGCCGAGGACGGCGGGCAGGTCCTCCGGCGGGACCACGGCGTCCACGAACCCGGCGGCGTACTGCGCCTCGGCCGTGTAGGCGGCCGGATCGGCGTCCGCCGGGCGCACCCGGGACCCGGCGAAGCCGACCTGGGCCCCGGGCAGGGCGAGCACCACGTCCGCGCCCGCGCCGAGGGTGGCCCAGCCGCCGCCGGTCGTCGGGTCGCGCAGCACCGCGACCTGCGGCAGGCCGGCGGCCCGGGTCAGGGCGGACTGGCGGGCGACACGCTGGAGTTGGGTCAGCGCGAGCATGCCCTCCTGCATCCGGGAGCCGCCGGTGGCGATGAGCGAGACCAGCGGGAGGCGCCGGTCGCGGGCGTGGGCGTAGGCGGCTTCGAGGCGGTCGCCGGTGCGTTCGCCGAGGGAGCCGCCGAGGAAGCCGAACTCGAACGACACGAGCACCGCGTCGCGGCCGCCGACGCGGGCGGTGCCGACGACGACGGACTCGCTCTCGCCGGTGCGCGCGGCCGCGCGCTCCCGCGAGTCGTCGTAGCCGGCCCAGCCCAGCGGGCCGTCCGGGGCGTACTCCCGTACGGGCACGGTCAGTTCGGTGAAGCTGCCGGGGTCGGCCAGGGCCGCGAGGGCCGCGCGGGCGGAGAGACGGGTCGTCACGGCTTCACCCTAGGGGGTTACGGCAGCGGCAGGGCGATCTTTACGGCACAGGCCGCGACCAGCCCGTATCCCAGGCGGAAGGTCCAGGCCCGGGCCGTCCCGGAGATCCGGGTCCCGGCCAGGACGCCGACGCCGACGAGCAGTTGCTGCCACAGCAGGCTCGCGACGCCGACTCCGCCGAGGAAGGCCGCGGCGGCGGCCCCGCCGCCGAGGGCGGCGCCCTGGGCGGTGGTCAGGGCGGCGAAGTAGAGCGCGGTGGTGGGGTTGACCGCGGTCAGCCCGACGTAGCGGAGGAAGGCCCGGCCCGCGCCGGTCGGGCCGCCGTCGTCCGCGGTGCTCGCCCCCGCCGGGCCGTCGTCGTCCGCGGTGCCCGCCCCGGCCGGGCGGCCGTCCGCGGCCACCGCGGCACCGGGTGGCGGCGTACGGGCCGCCGCGCGCGACGACCACAGGCCGTGGCCCGCGATCGCGAGCAGGACGGCCGCCGAGGCCAGCCGGACCCAGGCCTCGACCGGGGTGACGTGGGCGGCGACCCAGGGGCCGAGCGCCGTGGCCACGGCCGCGTAGGCCAGGTCCACCGTGGCCACGCCCGCCGCGGCGGCGGCCGCCCGGCGGGCGTGGCGCATGGCGTCCTGGAGCAGCAGCACGCTGATGGCGCCCATCGGCATCGCCACGCCCAGGCCGGCGGCGGCACCGGACAGCGCCGGAGTCATCAGTTCCGTCATGGCGGGAAGCTTGGGGCCCCCGCACCGCGGGGTGCGCGCGAATATCGGGTCCGGCTGCGACAATCGCGGTATGGACCGCCTCGACCGGGAGATCCTCGGAATCCTGCAGCAGGATGCGCGGATCTCCTACCGCGACCTCGGGGTCCGCGTGGGCCTCAGCGCGAACGCCACCGCCGACCGGGTGCGCCGGATGCGCCGCGACGGGGTGATCCGCGGGTTCACCACGGTGGTGGACCCGGCCGCCGACACCCGGGGCGGGCTCGTCGTGTTCATCGACGTCACCCTGCGGCTGGACACCACCAACGAGGAGTTCGAACGGCAGGTCGCGCGGCTGCCGGGGATCGCCGAGGTGGTCCACGTCACCGGCGCCCACGACTACCTCGTACGGGCCCGGGCCGCGGACCCCGCCGCACTCGACGACCTGCTGCGGCGGCTCAAGCGGGAGGCGGGGGTGGCGCAGTCGAACACCCGCATCGCGCTCCGGGCCGCCACCCGGCCGCCCGGAGCCTGAGGGGCCGGTCGTCCGGCCGGACGGCGGCCGGACGACCGGATGGACGCGGGCGGAGGCGGATGGACGCGGGCGGGCGCGGGCGCGGAACGCGTGCCCTCACGTCCTCCGCCACACCGCCGGCGGTACCGGCGGGGCGGTGTCGACCAGGGCCCAGCGGCGTGCGGTGAGCCAGCCCGCCGTGCGTTCCGCGGTGGCCCGCAGCGTCCCCGTCATGAGCACGAGCCCGTCCCGCAGCCCCGGCGCGGGGACCGGCCCCCGGCTCACCCGGGCCCCGAACAGCCGGTGGAAGCGGACCACCGACGGCAGCACCGCCGAGGCGTACCGGCGCAGCGGGGTGGTGCCCGCGCACCATGTGCCCCCGGCGTGGAACAGCGCCGCCGCCACGTCCGCCGACGCCCGGTGCGTGGGCGCCAGCAGCACCCGTCCGATGCTCGCGAAGCCCACCGGCTCCGCCCGCAGCACGTCCGGCAGTTCGGGGAAGTACGGCAGCAGTTCGCCGTGCTCGGCCCAGTGCCGGGTCAGCCGGAGGGCGCCCACCGGGCGGTCGCCGTCGCGGCAGAGCAGCAGCAGGGCCTCCTCGTCGTAGCCGTCCCAGACCGGCGGCGGCGCGGCGGTCGGTGAACCCGCCGCGTACAGCTCGCGGAACTCGCGCAGTTCCCGCAGGTCACGGCGGTCGGACGCATCGGCCACGACGTGCACGCTCAGCGTGCCCGGCTCCCGGTCGCGTGTCGTCCGTCCGCCGGTGTCCCGTTGCAGTCGCGTCAGTTCCATACGGCGATGCTGCGGGGGCCCGCTCAACGTCCGCTGAACGATCCGCGGACGGCCGCGGGACACCCGCTGCGGACCCTCGCCGCGACCGCCGACCGCCGACCGCCGACCGCCGACCGCCGCCGCCCGCCGGCCGACGCCCGCGCTACAGCGCCGATTCCCAGGTCACCGTCGTACCCCGGCCGCCCGCCTCGGTCCGTCCGTCGTCGGAGACCGTCAGCCGCACCCGCTCCGGGTCGGCGTCCACCTCCACGCCGATCGAGGTGACCTCCGCACGCCGGTGCGCCGCGGCCAGCGCGCGGCGCAGCGCCGACAGCAGGCCGGCCGCCACCGGGTCCGGCACCAAGGCGTCCACCGCCCCCGCGAAGTGCACCGACGGCTGGAAGCCCAGGACCACCCCCGCCCCGCCCGTCTCGCGCAGCACCCGCCCGCGCACGGTGGTCGGGGCGTCGCTCGGCGGCTGCTGGAGCGCGAAGATGGCGGTGCGGACCTCCTGGATGGTGGAGTCCAGCTCGTCCACGGCCCGCCCCAGCTCGTCGCCGACGTCGTCCTCGCCCGCCGCGTTGGCGGCGCGCCGGCGGGTGCTCTCCAGCATCATCTCGGTGGCGAACAGCCGCTGCACCACGAGGTCGTGCAGGTCCCGGGCGATCCGGTCGCGGTCCTCGTAGACGGCCAGCTGCTCGCGGTCGTGCTGGGCATCGGCCAGCACCAGCGCCAGGGCGGCCTGCGAGGCGAACTGCGAGGCGAGCAACCGGTCCACGGCGTCGTACGGCTTCCCGCCCCGGTGCCGCGGCAGCGCCAGGGTGCCGATCAGCTGGCCCCCGCTCTGCAGCGGCAGCATCATGCTGGGCCCGAACCGCTTGCGCACCGGGGTGGTCATCCGCGGGTCGGTCGCCGAGTCCTCCACGAAGACCGGCTCACCGCCCAGCAGTTGCTCCAGGACCGCGCTGCCGGGCGCGATCGCCGTACCGACCAGGTCGCCGGGGTCGTCGTGGGTCGAGGCGGCCACGATCTCCATCCCGCCCTCCGGCGTCGGCTGGAGCACCACCCCGGCCGCGGCGTCGGCCAGCAGCCGGGCGCGCTCGGCCACGCACATCAGCGCGTCCTGGGCGGGCCGGCCCGCCAGCAAGGTGGTGGTGACGGCCGCCGCGCCCTCGATCCACCGCTCGCGGCGGCGCGCGGTGTCGTACAGCCGCGCGTTGCCGATCGCTATGCCCGCCTGCGAGGCGAGGACCCGCAGCAGCGCCAGGTCCTCCTCGGTGAACGGGCCGCCGCCCCGCTTGTCGGTGAGGTAGAGGTTGCCGAACACCTCGGTGTGCACCCGGACGGGGACGCCGAGGAAGGAGTGCATGGGCGGGTGCCCCGGCGGGAAGCCGGCCGCCCGCGGGTCGTCGGCGATCTCGGGGACCATCAGCGGGCGCGGGTCCCGTACGAGGGTGCCCAGCAGGCCGCTGCGCCCGTCGGGCAGGTACGGGATGCGGGCCCGTTCCTCGTCGGTCATCCCGGCCGTGAACAGCTCCGTCAGCCGGCCGCGCTCGGGGTCGACCACCCCGAGCGCGCCGTACCGGGCCCCGCACAGCTCGGCCGCGGACTCCACCAGGTGCTGGAGGGTGGCGCGCAGCTCAAGTTCGGAGCCGACGCTGAGTACCGCCTCCAGCAGGACGGGCAGCCGCGGCTGCGCGAGCCCGCCCGGCGCGGCGTCCGCACCCGCCGGGGCGTCCGCACCCGCCGGGGCGTCCGCACCCGCCGGGGCGCCGGCCTCCGCCGGGACGCCGGCGCCCCGCGAGGCGTCAGCGCCCCGCGAGGCCCCGGCGCCGGTGCCGTCGCCGCCTGCCGCGTCCCGCGGGGTCATTCGGACAACGGGTCGAGTACCAACGGAGTGATCTTCCCTTCCAGCATCGCGCCGAGGCCCTGGACGGCGCACACGTCGGGCCGTTCGGCGATGTGCACGGGCATCCCGGTGGCGTCCCGCAGCATCTGGTCCAGCCCCGGCAGCAGGGCGCTGCCTCCCACCATCATGATCCCCGTGTCCGTCAGGTCGGCGACCAGGTCCGGCGGGCAGTCCCGCAGCACCCGGCCGATCCCGTCGAGCACGGCGGTCAGCGGGGTGTGGATGGCGTCGCGCACGGCGGCGGTGTCCACGTGCACGGAACGGGCCAGGCCGGTGGCCACGTCCAGGCCGTGGATCAGCGTGGACTCCGGCCCCTCGGCGGTGATGCCGTTGCCGTGCAGGGCCAGCTGGAGCGGGCGGACGGACTGGCTGGGCAGCATCAGCTCGTGCGCGTGGCGCAGGTGCTGCACCACCGCGTGGTCGATGGCCTCGCCGCCCACCGGCACCCGCTGCGCGGTGACCACGGAGCCGAGCGAGAGCACGGCCACCTGGGTGGCGGCGGCCCCGCACACCATGATCATGGTGGCGGTCGGCTGCTCCACCGGCAGCCCGCAGCCGACGGCGGCCGCGATCAGGGTGTCGACCAGTTCCACCCGGCGGGCGCCGATCCCGACCAGGGTCTCCACGGTGGCCCGCTGGGCGAGCGGATCGGCGTCGTGCGGGGTGCAGGCCGCCGCCCGCAGCCGGGGTTTGCGGCGCAGGGCGCGCCGCAGCTTCTCGCCGAGGAGGTGACGCAGCATCCGCTGGGCCATCTCGATGTCGACGACGGTGCCGCCGGAGACGGGGCGGACGACGCGGATGTAGTCGGGGGTGCGGCCGGTCATCTTCTCGGCGAACGATCCGACGGCGATGAGCGCGCCGGTGCGGGTGTTGATCGCGGCGGCGCTCGGCTCGTCGACCACGAGGCCGGCGCCCTTGACGTACACACGGGTGCGCGCGGCGCCCAGGTCGACGGCGACATGGCAGCGGCGCAGCTGCTCCAGACTGACGGTCACGGCAGATCCTTCCGAGAGCGCTGAACGCGAGAAGGCCCGGCGGATTGCCGGTCATATACGGAATCTTCCGCTCCGCCCCGGGTGCGCCGCCCGTTGGGTTGCTCCGGGCGGGGGTGCTGCACAGGGGTGGTTTTCTGTACCGACAGGCCCGACGATGCCCCCACCAACCGCGCTACTCGTGCGTAACCAGGTAAGGGGGACCCGATGCTGACGGCCCGCCAGAAGACGGTGGCTCTGCTGACACTCTGCCTGCTGCCGCTCGCGCCCGTACCGGCCCAGGCGTCCGCCGGCTCCGCCGACCGGGCGGCCGGCGGGCAGCTCCAGCGCCGCCCGGTGGTCCTCGTGCACGGGTACAACGCCGACCCGGGCGTGTGGGGCTCGCTGCGCGGTGACCTGCGCGCCGCCGGGTACACCGACGCGGAGCTGTTCTCCTGGGGCTACGACACCCACCAGTCGGTCAACGAGGTGCTCGCCGGGCGGCTGGCCTCCTACGTCGACGAGGTCCGCCGGCGGACCGGCGCCGACCGGGTCGACATCGTGTCCCACTCCTTCGGCTCGCTGGTCAGCCGCTGGTACGTGAAGTTCGGCGGCGGCACCGCCGCGGTCGACCACTGGGTCTCGCTGGCCGGCCCCAACCACGGCACGTCGACCGCGTGGGCGTGCGCCCTGTGGGACCAGGCCTGCCGGGACATGACGCCGAACTCCTACGTCCAGAAGAACCTGGCCTCCGGTGACGAGACCCCGGGCGCGGTGACGTACGCGACCTTCTGGTCGCACTGCGACGAGGTCGTCAACCCCGACAGCAGCGTCCCGCTGACCGGCGCCACCAACACCGCGGTCGGCTGCCTGGCCCACAACGACCTGCTCGGGGACCCCGCCACCAAGGCCGGGGTCCGCGCCTTCCTCGCCTCCTAGGCGGACCGTTCCTCGACACGCTGGAGCAGCCCGTACGTGAACTCGGCCACCAGGGGCCGCCCCGCCGCGGTGAACGCCAGCCGCCAGCGGGTCGGGGCGGTCCCCTCCATCGGCCGGACGGGGGCGAAGGCTCGGGCGACCTCGTCCACGGTCGCCGACCAGGGGCGCAGGTCCTCCGGCCGCTCCAGGACGGGCCCCGGCGCGCCCGGGGCCCGCACCAGCCACTCGTTCCACACCGCCCCGTCCGGCGCCGCGAGCACCTCGAAGCGCAGCGAGGGCCACAGCGGCAGGGCCCACAGCGAGGCCTCGCAGGACAGGTCGCCGACGGTGCGCGGCTCGGTCCGCTCGGGCGGCCCGAGCACCGAGCGGTAGCGGGCCAGGGCCCCGCGCGACCTGGGGGACCGGACCATGGCCTGCCAGCGGCGGTTGGCCTCGCGCTGGTCGGCGAGGGAGGCGCCGAGCCGCATCCGGGCCTGCTCGGCGAGCTCGGGCCGGAAGTCGGCCATCCGGCGGAGCAGGACGAGCTGGAAGGCGGTGACGCCGAAGGTTCCGGTCATGGAAGGCACGATTCCACACAGGATCCTCACACCACCGGGATACGGATGTTGCGGGACGGCGCATAGCCTGCGGGCTCCATGGACTACTGCCACTCCTGCCACCGACACCTCAACGGTGCCCTGGCGTGCCCAGGGTGCGGGACCCCGGTCGAGTACCTGACCGGCGCGGCCCCGGCCCAGGCCGCCGCGATGGCCCCCGGTGGCCCCGCCGTGTCCACCGCCTGGCCGCCGTCCCCGCCCGCGTACGGCTACCCGCCCACCGCCTACGAGGCCGGTCCGGGCGCGTACGAGGCCACGCCCGCCGCGTACGACGCCACGCCCGGGGCGTACGAGCCCGGCGCGCCCGGGACCGGGACGGCGTACGACCGCGGCGCCGGGACCGCGGCCGAGGCCGGGGCCGAGGCCGGGGCGGACGCGCGGGCCGACGCCGGGGCCGAGGCCCCGTCCGGGGCCGAGCGGCCCGCCCCCGCCGGTCCCCCGGAGGCCTGAGCCCGTGCTCCCGATCGACGCCGCCGCGCACGCGAGCCGCTGGCGGGGCCGGCATCCGCTGGAGAAGGCCCTGCTGGGGCTGGGTCTGACGGGGTGTGCCGTGGCGCTGCCGGCCTGGCCCGGGGCGCCGCTGGTGGCGGTGGCCACCCTCGGCGTGCTGCTCGGGCCGGCCGGCGTCGGGCGGCGGCAGCTGTGGCGGGCGTTCCGGATCCCGCTCGGCTTCTGCGTCACGGGGGCGCTCCCGCTGCTGGTGGCCGTCGGCGGCCCGGCGGGGGTGGTCTCGCTGGCCCCCGACGGGCCCCGGCACGCGGGCGAGTTGCTGCTGCGCACCTCGGCGGCCTCCCTCGGGGTGCTGCTGTTCGCCTTCACCACGCCGGTCTCCGACGTGCTGCCCCGCCTGCTGAGGGCGGGGGTCCCGGCGCCGGTGGTGGATGTGGCGCTGGTGATGTACCGGATCGGTTTCCTGCTGCTGGACGCCGTCGCCCAGGTGCACGCGGCGCAGGCGGCCCGGCTGGGCCACACCGGCCGGGCCGCGCTGTGGCGTTCGCTGGCGGGCCTCGCCGCGACCGCCTTCGTCCGGGCCTTCGACCGGGCGGCCCGGCTCCAGGTCGGCCTGGCCGGGCGCGGCTACGACGGCACGCTGCGCGTGCTGGTGCCCGAGGCGGCGCTGTCCTGGCGCTTCCTGGCCGCCTCGGCGGCCCTGCTGACCGCCGTGGTCGGCGCGACCCTCGTTCTGGAAGGACTTCGGCCGTGACGCCGTTGGTACGACTGTCGGGTGCGAGCTACGCCTACGAGGACGGCCCGCCGGTGCTGTCGGGGGCGGACTTCGCGATCGCCGAGGGCCGGTCACTGGCCCTGCTGGGCCGCAACGGCAGTGGCAAGACCACCCTGATGAGGCTGCTGAGCGGCGGGCTGCGGCCGGTCTCCGGCACGCTGCTGCTCGACGGGTCCCCGGTGACGTACGACCGCAAGGGCCTGACCCGGCTGCGGTCCTCGGTGCAGCTGGTGGTCCAGGACCCCGACGACCAGCTGTTCGCGGCCTCGGTGGAGCAGGACGTCTCGTTCGGCCCGATGAACCTCGGGCTCCCCCGCGAGGAGGTCCGCGCCCGGGTGGACGCGGCCCTGGCCGCCCTGGACATCACGGCCTTGCGGGACCGCCCCACCCATCTGCTCTCGTACGGCCAGCGCAAGCGGGCGGCGATCGCCGGCGCGGTGGCGATGCGGCCGCGGGTGCTGATCCTGGACGAGCCGACGGCGGGCCTGGACCCGGACGGCCAGGAACGGCTGCTGGAGGTGCTGGCCGGGCTGTCGGGGACCACGGTGGTGATGGCCACCCACGACGTGGACCTGGCGTTCCGCTGGGCCGACGACGCGGCCGTGCTCACCCCGTCCGGCATCCGCACCGGCCCGGCGCCGCAGCTGCTGTCCGACCCGGACCTGCTGGTCTCGGCCCGGCTGCGGCCGGCCTGGTCCCCGGTGGTCGCGGCGGTGCTGCGGGCGCACGGGCTGCTGGCGCCGGGCGCCACCGGGCCGGGGACCCCGCAGGCGCTGGCCGAGTGGCAGGCCGGGACGGCGTCGGGCACGGGGGGCGCGGATGCCGTCGGGGACGCCGTCAGGGACGCAAACCTAGGATGACGGCATGTCGCTGCCGCACGCCATCCTCACCGCCCTGCTGGAGAAGCCCTCGTCGGGGCTGGAGCTGACCCGGCGGTTCGACAGGTCGATCGGCTACTTCTGGTCGGCCACGCACCAGCAGATCTACCGCGAGCTGGGGAAACTGGAGGAGGCCGGGCTGATCCGGGCGCTGCCGAGCGCGGCGCCGGCGCGCGGGCAGAAGAAGGAGTTCGAGGTGCTGCCGGCCGGGTCGGAGGAGCTGGCCCGCTGGGTCGGCGAGAGCCAGGACCCCAAGGCAGTACGGGATCCGCTGCTGCTGCGGATCCGGGCGGCGGCCGTGGTGGGCGCCGGTGGGCTGGCGCGGGAGCTGCGCCGCCACCGGGAGCTGCACCGGCGGCAGTTGGCGGTGTACGAGGCCATCGACGTGAAGGACTTCCCGCCCGAGCGGACCGCCGACGAGGACCGGCTGCGCCGGCTCGTGCTGCACGGCGGCATGGCCCTGGAGACGTTCTGGCTGAGCTGGCTGGAGGAGGCCCTGGCGGTGGTCGAGGACATGGACCCCGAGCGGCCGGACCCGGCCGCGCCGGGGGCCTGAGCGGCGGCCGGGGCGCAGGCAGCCCCGGGGCCGGAGCGGGAACCGGGGGCCTGAGCGGCGGCCGTAGGCCTCCTGCCGGGGCCGTACGGGCATGCCTGGGCCCCGGTCCGGCGCGGTGGGCGCTCGACCGGGGCGGCACGCCGCTGTCACTTGTTCAGGGAGGCCCAGAACTCGTCGAAGCTCAGCAGGCCGTCGCCGTTCGCGTCCTTGGCGGCGATCACGGCGTCGGCGACCGGGCCGGTCACCGCGAAGTCGCCCATCGCGGCCATGGCCGCGCGGTACTCGTCGGCCGTGACGAAGCCGTCGCCGTCCTTGTCGAAGCGACCGAACGTCGCCTTGGCGCTGTCGATGTCCGCCACTGGGTCCACCCCTTCGTCGTGCGTGTTGACCGGCTCAGGGTAGCGGCCCGCCGCCGGGCGCGGCCGCGGGGGTCCCGATCGGGCGGCAGAAAGAAATTCAATGCCTCGCGCCGGCGCACAGGAACCTATAGTTCCGGCCAACAATTCGGCCTTCCACTTGTCACGCTCCGGGGCCACCGCATAACGTTGCGGCATTGCCGCCACACCAGGAGCGCAGGGCTCCCAGGGACAAGCGGCAACAAGGGCGATCCCACAGTTGACGATCACAGCTGACGCATCATTCGAAGTTCTGCCCTTCACCCGTACGTGCCGCCATATCTGGGAAGACGGCGACCATGTGCTCATCGGCGTGAGTCCGGGCAACAGCTACTTCAGCGCCGAACGCATAGCCACCCTTGCCCAGTGGGCCACGTCGCGCTTCGCGCAGGTCGACTTCGTCTACGCGGACCTCCACGTGGACCGGATGTTCGCCGCCTTCGGCTACACCCGGGAACACGCCGAGAAGCGTGCCGCGAAGGAGATCAAAGCGGTCCGGCGGCGCATCCTCAAAGGGGTGGAGGAATCCTCTCCGCACCATGCCGAGATTCGGGTGAGGGCACTTTCGGACTTCCAGGACAACCCGGTGTACCAGTTGCTGCACCGACGGGTTCTGCATTTCCTGGAGACCGATGACGAATTCCGTAAGGGCTGCGAACAGATGGCCCTGCACTTCGTCGGGTCGAAGTTGCCGGAAGGTGAATCCATCACGGACGAGCAGTTGCAGGTCTGTTTCGATTACATGGCCGCGGAACTTCCGTTCTTCGTGGACACCCCCGGCATTTTGGACGTGCCGTCCTCGGTGGCGGCCTACCACGTCCAGATGCCGCTCACGGAGGTCCTCTACGCCCGCGGCGGCGGCCTGCGCGCCACCCGCAACCAGGCGTACGCCGTCGTGCGCCCGGAACGCCGCGAAAGCGGCGGAGGAAACGAAGGCGGCGAAGGCCTCGAAAGCCGTGAAAGCTCTGAAAGGAACGTTGTTGAGTACCAGGCAGCTTGAGAGCACGCAGGAGCAGCCGCTCCTGGACTTCCCGCTCTCCCGGCGCGGTGACGTGCTCCCCGAGGAGTGCGCCTGGCTGCGCGAGAAGGCGCCGGTGGCCAAGGTCCGCACCCTCACCGGTGACACCGCCTGGCTGGTGAGCTCGTACGCGCTGGCCCGGCAGGTGCTGGAGGACGACCGCTTCAGCCTCAAGGACACCGCCAACGCCGGGGTCCCGCGGCAGTACGCGCTGACGATCCCGCCCGAGGTCGTCAACAACATGGGCAACATCAACAGCGCGGGGCTGCGCAACGCGGTGATGAAGGCGCTCAACCCGCGCCAGAAGGGCCTGCAGGACCAGCTGCGGGCCACCGCCGGCGAGCTGATCGACGCCCTGGTCGCCGAGGGCGGTCCGGTCGACCTCCGGGCGGGGTTCGCCGACCCCTTCTCGGCGGCGCTGCACTGCCAGGTGCTGGGGGTGCCGTTCGACGACTGGCGGCGCCTGATGGCGGGGCTGGACGTCGCCTTCATGACCGCCCGTGAGCCGTTCGCCGACTCGGCCCTCAACTGGTACAAGGACGTCGGCTACTTCGCGCAGCAGCTGGCGGCGCAGCGGGACCGGCCCGTCGAGGAGCGTACGGGGCTCCTCGGGACGTTCGCCGGACTGAAGGAGGCCGACCCGGAGTCGGCGCACCTGACCGACGAGATGTTCGCGACCGTGGCCGTGTCGCTCTTCGGCGCCGGGGCGGTGTCCACCTCCGCGTTCCTGGTGCTGGCCGTGCTCGCGCTGCTCCAGCGTCCCGAGCTGATCGGCTATCTGCGCGCGCACCCGGAGCGGATGCCGAAGGCCGTGGACGAACTGCTGCGCTGGAACCTGTCGGTGGGGGACGGGCTGCCGCGCATCGCCCTGGCCGACATCCAGCTCGGTGACGTGCTGGTCCGCGAGGGCGAGCTGGTCCTGGTCCTGCTCGAAGGCGCCAACTTCGACCCGGAGGCCTTCGAGCGCCCGGAGGTGCTCGACCTGGAGCGGGAGAGCCCCAACGCGCACCTCGCCTTCGGCGGCGGCCGGCACTTCTGCCCGGCCTCCGCCCTGGGCCGGACGCACGCGCAGATCGCGCTGGGGGTGCTGGTCGAGCGGCTGCCGTCGCTGCGGCTGGCCGTACCGGCCGAGAACCTGGTGTGGCGGACCGGGTTCATCAAGCGACTCCCGGAGCGGCTGCCCGTCGCCTGGTGAGCCGGGCCCCGGGGACCCCGTCCGGTCCCCGGGGCTCCCGCCGTCAGCGGAAGACGCCGGTGTGGCCGAGTGAGTAGCGGCCGGGCTGCGGGTAGACGGCGAGGCCGTGGGGCCCGTCACCGACCGCGATCCGGGCCAGCTGCTTGCCGGTGGTGGTGTCGATGGCGTAGACCTCGGAGTCGTAGCGGCCCGACAGCCACAGCACCTTGCCGTCGGCGGAGACGCCGCCCATGTCGGGGCTGCCGCCGTCCGGCAGGTGCCACTTCTTGGTGAGCTTGTTCGCGGTGAAGTCGAAGACGGAGACGGTCCCTTCGCCGCGGTTGGAGACGTACATCTCCCGCGAGTCCCGGCTGACGTAGAGGCCGTGGCAGCCCTTGCCGGTGGGCAGCAGCCTGGGGGTGTCGAACTTGTCGCCGCTGAACACCCACATGCCGTCGGCCATCATGTCGGCGACGTAGAAGGTCTTGCCGTCCGGGGAGATCTTCACGTCCTGCGGCATCGCGCCCTCGAACGGCAGTTTCTGCTGGCCGACGACCTCCATCTTCTCGGTGTCCACCTTCAGCAGTTCGCCCGAGAACTCGCAGGAGACGATGAAGTACCGGCCGTCCGCGGAGAAGTCGGCGTGGTTGACCCCGAAGCAGGTCACCGGGACCGTCTTGACCCGGTCCATGGTGTGCGCGTCCCGGAAGACCAGCTCGCGGTCGAGCGAGGCCATCACCACGGCGTACTTGCCGTTCGGCGTGAAGTACAGGTTGTAGGGGTCGTGCACCTCGACCGGCTCGCCCGCCTCGCCCGTCGCGGGGTTGATCGGGGTGAGCGTGTGGCCGCGGTTGTTGTTGACCCACAGGGTCTTCAGGTCCCAGGAGGGCACCACGTGCTGCGGCTGGATGCCGACCGGGATGGTGTCGATGACCTTGTACGTCGCCGGGTCGATGACGGAGACGGTGTTGGAGTTGGTGTTCGGCACGTAGACCCGGGAGGGGAAGTCCTTGACCACCGGGGAGAGCCGGTTCGGCCGGTCGGCCGCGTACACGTCCTTGGGGTCGAGGAGCGGGGGCATGCCGGCGAGGCCCGGGGGCACCGCCGGGACGGCCTTGACGGGCCGGCCGGCGCCGGCCGAGCCGAGTGCCTCGGGGTTGCCCTCGGCGCCGGCGCCGCAGCCGGCCAGGGCGGCGAGGACCAGTCCGGCGAGCAGCACGGTGGCCCTCCGGGAAGGGCGGGAGGTCGTCATGGCGTCAGCAGCTCCGTGGTGGTCACCGCGCGCAGCTTGCGGCGCGCGAGTTCTTCGAGGAGGGGCGGCATCGCGTCGACCGTGTCCGCGTAGCCGAAGTGCAGGCTCACCACCGATCCGCTGCGGACCGTCCCGATGACGTTGCGGATGACGGCCGCGGCACCGGGCGAGGTGAAGTCGAGGGAGTCCACGTCGTACGACAGGACGTGGGGGTAGCCGGCCCGCTGGGCCAGGCGCTGGACGAGGGGGCTGGCGTACCGGCCCTGGGAGTGGCGGAACCAGGATCCGATGGAGCCGGTCAGCCGCTTGAGCCGCTCGGCGCACCCGGTGATCTCGGCGTAGGCCTCGGCCTCGGCCATGGCGTTGATGTCGCCGTGGTGCCAGGTGTGGTTGCCCAGCTCGTGGCCGCCGTCGAGGATGCGGCGGGCGAGCTCGGGGTGGGCGTCGAGCCAGGTCCCGATCGCCAGTACGGTCAGCCGCGCGCCGGACCGCTCGGCCTCGGCGAGCACGGCGCGGGCGGTGGCCGGGTCGCCGTTGCCGTGGAACGTCAGCGCGACCTGAGGGCGGTCGCGCGGGCCGTGGTCGATCTGGACGGGCCGGCCGGGGAAGCGGCGC
>NZ_JAJAUY010000143.1 GCF_020532625.1 Streptomyces antimicrobicus
GGCGCGGATACGGAGGCAGCGACCTCACTGCCCGGCCAGCATCCGCGCCCCCGCCGGCGCCCGCGGGGCTCACCGCGCAGGCCGGCAGCGCCACGTCGGTGCACGTGATGTGGGACGCCGTCGGCGGCGGCCCGGAGCTCGCCGGGTACCAGGTGTTCCAGGGCGGGACGCTGGTGCGCGAACTGCCCGCGGAGAAGACCATGGTGGACGTCACCGGCCTCACGCCGCAGACCGCGTACGCCTTCACCGTCCGCGCCAAGGCCGCCTCCGGCGCGCTCTCCGCGCCCAGCGCCGAGGCGACGGCCACCACCCCGGCCGCCCGGCCCGAGGACCGGCAGGCCCCCACCGCGCCGGGCCCCCTCACCGCCCGGGCCGAGGGCCCGCGCGCAGCCCGGCTCTCCTGGGCACCGGCCACCGACGACACGGGCGTCACGGCGTACGACATCCACCAGGGCGGTGTCAGGATCCACACGGTCCCCGGCAGCGAGACCTCCACCGTGCTGACCGGGCTGCGGCCCGACACCGTCTACACCTTCACCGTCCGGGCCCGCGACGGCGCCGACAACTCCTCCCCCGACGGGCCCGCCACCGACCTCACCACCCCGCCCGCCGCGGGCCGGGGTCCGGGCACGGCGCCGGCCGGGTTCACCGCGGCCGTCTCCCCGGGCGCGGTCACCTTGTCCTGGGACCCGCCGGACACCGGGCGGCCGACGACCGAGTACGAGCTCCACATCGACGGACGGCCCACGACGACGCTCCAGTTCGGCGCCGGCGCCGTCCCCGCCGGCCGGGCCGAGTACCGGCTCACCGTCACCGAACCGGCCGGGACCGTCTGGGCGCTCAAGCTGCGCGCCCGGCTGCCGGACGGCACCTGGGGCGCGTTCTCGGCCGAGCGCCGGGTCACGCTCGTCGCCGGCCCCTGATCCCTTCCGGTCATCGAGCGCTCCAAGTCACCAAGGAACCGCGCACAGAGCGACGATCGATCGAGCTCATCCACTCAACAGCGGTCACAACGGTGACACCGACGGTGGTTCTGAGCCAGACTCGGGCGCCGTGCAGGGCAATCTGCCGCCGGAGGCGGCGAGCTTCGTGGGCCGCGCGCGGGAAGTGGCCGTCCTCGACGGCCTGTTGCGCAGGAACCGGCTGGTCACGCTCACCGGGGTCGGCGGCGTCGGCAAGTCCCGGCTCGCGCTGCGCACCGTACGCGGCCACAGCCCGGCGCCCGGCGACGGCACCTGGTGGGTGGAGCTCTCGCCGCTGCGCGACCCCGCCCTGCTGGCGGCGACCGTCGCCCACACCCTGGGCCTGTCCCCGCAGTCCGCCCGCTCCGACGCCGAGGAACTGTGCGGGTGGATGACGGACAAGGAACTGCTGCTGGTCCTCGACACCTGCGAGCACCTGGTCTCCGCCTGCCGCCACCTGGTCGGCGACCTGCTGCAGTCCGCCCCCGGCCTGACCGTGCTGGTCACCTCCCGCGAGCCGCTCGGCTGCCCGGGCGAACTGCTGATGGACGTACGCCCGTTGCCCGCCGACGGACCCGGCAGCGACGCCGTCGCGCTGCTGCGCGACCGGGCCCTGGCCGCCTCCCCCGAGGCCGCGTCCGCCTTCGCCGACCCGGTCGGCGCCCGGCTGGCCGCCGTCGTGTGCCGCCGGCTGGACGGGCTTCCGCTGGCGCTGGAACTGGCCGGGGCCCGGATGCGGCGGCTACCGCTGGCGGAGCTGGCCCGGCGGCTGGACGGCCGGCTGGAGGTGCTGTGCGACGCCGACCCGGCGCTGCCGCCGCGGCACCGGATGCTGCGGACCGCGATCGGCTGGAGCCACGAGCTGTGCGCGCCGGTGGAACGGCTGCTGTGGGCCAGGCTCTCGGTGTTCGCCGGGGGCTTCGACCTCGCGGCGGCCCGCGCCGTCTGCGCCGGCGGGCCGCTGCCCGCGCCCCGGGTGGCGGGCGTACTGGACGGGCTGGTGGCCAAGTCGGTCGTCCGGCGGGCCGACGAGCCCGGCACCGGCACCCGCTACCGGATGCTGGACACCGTGCGCGAGTACGGGCAGGGCTGGCTGGCCGAGCTCGGCGAGGGACGGACGGTGACCGACCGGCACGCGTACTGGTACGCGGCGCTGGCCGAGGCCGCCGAGCGCGAGTGGCTCGGTCCGGGCCAGGTGGACTGGCACCGCCGGATGACCGCCGACCACATGCAGCTGCGCGCCGCGCTGGAACACCTGCTGCGCACCGATGCCGTGGCGGCGCTGGAGATGGCGGGGGCGCTGTGGTTCCTGTGGTTCTCCTGCGGGCACGCCCACGAGGGCAAGGCCTTCCTGGAGCGGGCGCTCGCGGCCGGGCCGCGCGCCGGGGCGGCGTACGAGCGGGCCGTGTGGGCGCTCGGACTGACCTGCCTGCTGCGCGGCGAGCTGGACGAGGCGGTGCGGTGGGGCCTGGAGAGCACGCAGGCGGCCCGGCGGCTCGCCGACCCCGAGCGGGAACTGCGGGCGGCGTACCTGACGGGCGTCTCGCTGCTCATGGCCGGCGACCCGCACCGGGCCCTGGAGTTGGCGGGACCGCGGGCCCGGGCGGCCCACGGCGGTCAGGTGGACGGGGTCGGCTGGCTGCTGTGCCGGCTGGCGACCGCGTACGCGCTGAGCGCCCTGGAGCGCTTCGAGGAGGCCGCGCAGGAGGCCCGCGCCCTGCGCGAGGCGTGCGCGGCGCTCGGGGAGCGCTGGCTGCGCGCCTACGCGGACTACGTCCTGTCCTCGGCGGCGCTGGGCCTGGGCCGGCCCGGCGAGGCGCTGCGCCACGTCCGAGCGATGCTCGCGGGCAAGCAGCTGATGGGCGACCGGGTGGGCATCGCGGTCGGCCTCGACCTCCAGGCCGCTGCCGTCGCGGCACAGGGCGACGGGGAGCGGGCGGCACGGCTGCTGGGGACCGGGCACGCCTGGTGGCGCACGGTGGGGCGCCCGCAGCTCGGCTCGCCGTCGCTGACGGCCCTACGGGACCGGGGCGAGCGGCAGGCCAGGGCCGCGGTCGGCGACGCGGCCTACGAACGGGCCTTCGCGTCCGCCGTACGTGACGGTGCGGTGGCGCCCGCCGGCTGAGCGGGGGCGGGCGGGCACCTGACCGCTCCTCCCGGCGCCGGCCGGGAGGGACGTCTTCGGGGCTCCCGTCAGTACGGGAGGGGTCTGCCCGACGGTGTACGCAGGTCCAGGTCTCGCGGTGCCGGCTTGGGCACGGGCTTGCGGATCAGCTGCTGGCGCATTGGGGTACCCCCGATCAGACCAGGGCCGGGACCGGACGACGGGGTTCCACCGTTCGGCCGTCGGGCAGCAGTTCACCGGTGTCGTCGAACACGACCGCCCCGTTGCACAGCAGGCTCCAGCCCTGTTCGGGGTGGGAGACCACGGGCCGGGCCGCTTCGCGGTCCGGGCTGTCGGCGGGCGGGCAGGGGGGCTGGTGGGAGCACATGGCGCACCTCCTCGCAGTGTGGTGCGGAGGGCCGGCGGTCACCCGGTCGATTCCGCGATCCACGGTGGCGAGGAGTATTACTGATCACACCGCCCCGGGGGAACCCGTATTCGGCATCCGGTTCAGGGAGCACATGCCCCCTTACGATGCGTTCATGCCCGTTTTCCGGATCGTTCGCCGCACATTGCTCCCTCCGGAGGAGGCCTGGCGGCGCCTGACGGACTGGGAACGCCAAGGCAGTGCGGTCCCGCTGACCCGGACGGTGATCGACACGGCGCCGCCCACGCGCGTCGGAACGATCTTCACGGCCCGTTCGGGTGTGGGAAGGCTCACGGTCGACGACCCGATGGAGGTCACCCTCTGGCGCCCCCCGGTGCCGGACCGCCCCGCGCTGGTCCGGCTGGAGAAGCGCGGCCGGGTGGTCCGCGGGTGGGCGGAGCTGGAGGTACGTCCGCTGCCGGGGGGCGGCTCCGAGATCCACTGGCGGGAGTCCCTCCGGGTGACCGGCCTGCCCCGCCTGTTCGACCCGGCCGTGGCGAGCGCGGGCCGGGCGGTCTTCGGCCGGGCCCTGGACCGGCTGCTGCGCTGAGCGCGGCGGCCGGCCCGCCGGCGCCGCGGGTCAGCGGATCGGCATGTCCGAGATCGTGCGGGCGATCACCAGCCGCTGGATCTCGCTCGTGCCCTCGAAGATCGTGTAGATGGCCGCGTCCCGGTGCATCCGCTCCACCGGGTACTCCCGCGTGTAGCCGTTGCCGCCCAGGATCTGGATCGCCTGGCCGGTGACCTTCTTGGCCACCTCGCTGGCGTAGAGCTTGGACATCGAGCCCTCGGCCGAGGTGAACGGCTTGCCCGCGACCGCCATCCAGGAGGCCCGCCAGACCAGCAGCCGGGCCGCGTCGATCTGGGTGCGCATGTCGGCGAGCTGGAAGGCCACGCCCTGGTTGTCGATGATCGGCCGGCCGAACTGGGTGCGGGTCCTGGCGTAGTCGAGCGCCACCTCGTACGCCGCGCGGGCGGTACCGACGGCCATCGCGCCGACCGCCGGGCGGGAGGCCTCGAAGGTGGCCATGGCGGCGTTCTTGACCCGCTCCCCGCCGGCCGCGGCCTTCTCCCGGGCCCGCGCCAGCCGCTCGTCCAACTTCTCCTTGCCGCCCAGCAGGCAGGCGCCGGGCACCCGGACGTCCTCCAGCACCACCTCGGCGGTGTGCGAGGCCCGGATGCCGTGCTTGTGGAACTTCTGGCCCTGGGACAGGCCGGGGGTGTTCGGCGGGACGATGAAGGAGGCGTGGCCCTTGGTGCCGAGCTCCGGGTCGACCACGGCCACCACGATGTGGACGTTGGCGATGCCGCCGTTGGTGGCCCAGGTCTTGGTGCCGTTCAGGACCCATTCGTCCTTGGCCTCGTCGTAGACGGCCCGGGTGCGCATCGCGCCCACGTCGGAGCCGGCGTCGGGCTCGGAGGAGCAGAAGGCGGCCACCTTCACGTCGTCCGCGGTGCCGTACATCTGCGGGATCCAGGTCCCGATCTGCTCCTCCGTGCCGTTCGCGAGGACGCCGATGGCGGCGAGACCGGTGCCGACGATGGACAGCGCGATGCCCGCGTCGCCCCAGAACAGCTCCTCCATGGCCATCGGGACGCCGAGGCCCGTCGGGTCGAAGAACTGCTGCGCGTAGAAGTCCAGGGAGTAGATGCCGACCTTCGCGGCCTCCTGGATGATGGGCCAGGGAGTCTCCTCCCGCTCGTCCCATTCCGCCGCGGCGGGACGGATGACATCGGCGGCGAAGCCGTGAATCCAGTCACGGACCTGCTTCTGGTCCTCGTTGAGCTCCATGGTGAACTCCGCCATGTCCCCTCCAGCTGACTATGCTTGCCCCAGCACACGTTACTAGCGGTAACTTCGACCGCGGCCCCAGTGTGTTACTCACCAGTAACGACTGTCAACGTCCGCCACCGATTCGATCGGCAGGGTGCCCGGGGTGTTACGTTGCGTGGGCGTCACGCACCATCGCACGGGCGGGGAGAGAACCTCATGGAGACCACGCAGCAGCAGGCCGGGCAGCCGGCCACGGCCGAGCGGCGCCGCCGGGAGCTGCTCGAAGCGGCGGACCGGGTCGTCCTCAGGGACGGGCCCAAGGCCTCCATGAACGCCATCGCCGCCGAGGCGGGCATCACCAAGCCGATCCTCTACCGGCACTTCGGCGACAAGGCCGGCCTCTACCAGGCGCTGGCCGTCCGCCACACCGACGCCCTGCTGGAGTCGCTGCGCGCCGCGCTCGACGCCCCGGCCGAGCGCCGCCGGCGCGTCGAGAACACCCTCGACACCTACCTGGCCGCGATCGAGGCCCGTCCGCAGGTCTACCGCTTCCTGATGCACCCGGCCGAGGACTCGCACGCCGCCGAGCGCGGCTTCGACGTCGGCCTGCACTCGGCCCCGCTGCTGCGCCGGCTCGGCGAGGAGCTGGCCAAGGTGATCGCGGAACGGGTGGACCTCGGGCCCGGCGGCGACGAACTGGCCCGGGTGTGGGGCCACGGCATCGTCGGGATGATGCACGCCGCGGGCGACTGGTGGCTGGGCGAGCGGCCCTGCGCCCGGGCCGCCCTGGTCAGCGGGCTCACCGACCTGCTGTGGGGCCGACTGGGCACGGCGGGCAACCTGGCGGGCGGCCCCGGCTTCTGAGCGGGGCACCGCCCCCGCGGCGGGCCGTCCGGCACCGGCGTGGCCACGGCTCGCCCGCACCGGCCGTCCCGCACCGGCCGTGCTACGCCGACCAGGGCGCCCGGCGGATCTGCCGGCGCAGCCTGCGGGCCCGCAGGCCCGTGACCCGGTCCGCGTAGACGGTGCCGTCGAGGTGGTCGCACTCGTGCTGGAGGCAGCGGGCGAAGAAGCCGGTGCCCTCGATCCGCACGGGCGCCCCGTCCTTGGTGACGCCCTCCACGACCGCCCGGTCGAAGCGGACCGTGCCGGCCTCCAGGCCGGGCAGCGACAGACAGCCCTCGGGGCCGCGGAGCTCCAGCCCGTCGGCCTCCACCAGGCGCGGGTTGACGACGTGCCCGATGTGCCGCTCGTCCTCGTCGTCGGGGCAGTCGTAGACGAACACCCGCTGGTCCACGCCGATCTGGTTCGCGGCCAGCCCGACGCCCTGGGCGGCGTACATCGTCGCGAACATGTCCTCGACCAGCCGGTCGAGGTCCGGGCCGAACTCGGTCACCTCACGGCAGGCCGAGTGGAGCACGGGCTCGCCCAGCAGGCTCATCGTGCGGACGTGACCGGAGGTGCCGGGGATGGGGCGCTGTCGCATGGCCGTAGCGTACGTCGGACGACGATATGAGGAGTTCCGCGGTACTACCCAGGCGCCGCGGTCAGGGCCCTGGCCGGTTCTGGATAGGCTGGGGCCGGGACCAACCCGAGGAGGAACAGGGACGATGGCAGGCAACACGGAGCCGCTTTCGCCGCGCGCCAAGCTGGCCGTGACGGCGGGGAAGGCCGCGGCGGCGGTGTCGCGGGCCGCGGGACGCGGAAGCGGATCGGTGATCGGGGGCAGGGTCGCGCTCAAGCTCGACCCCGATCTGCTCGGAGCGCTGGCGCAGCACCTCGACGTCGTCCTCGTATCGGCGACGAACGGCAAGACCACCACCACCCGGCTGATCGCGGAGGCCCTGCGGGCCAGCGGCCCGGTGGTCTCCAACGCCCTCGGCGCGAACATGCCGGCCGGCATCACCTCGGCCCTCGCCGGCGGCGGCGACGCCAAGTACGGCGTCATCGAGGTCGACGAGAAGTACCTGGCGACGGTGGCCCGGGACGTGACGCCCAAGGCCATCGCCCTGCTGAACCTCTCCCGTGACCAGCTGGACCGCGCCGCCGAGACGCGCATGCTGGCGGAGAAGTGGCGCGAGGGCCTGGCGGGCTCCAAGGCCGTGATCGTCGCCAACTGCGACGACCCGCTGATCGTGTGGGCCGCGTCGTCCTCGCAGAACGTGGTGTGGGTGGCCGCCGGGCAGGAGTGGAAGGACGACGCCTGGTCGTGCCCCTCCTGCGGCGGTGTCATGCAGCGCCCGGGCGACGACTGGTACTGCGCCGAGTGCGGCTTCCGCCGCCCGACGCCGACCTGGGCCCTGTCCGGCGACCACGTCCTCGACCCGCACGGATCCGCCTGGCCGATCCGGCTGCAGCTGCCGGGCCGCGCCAACAAGGCGAACGCCGCCACCTCGGCCGCGGTCGCCGCGGTCTTCGGCGTGCCCCCGCAGGTCGCGCTGGAGCGGATGTACCAGGTCCAGGCCGTCGCCGGCCGCTACGACGTGGTGACCTTCCAGGGCCGCCAGCTGCGGCTGCTGCTCGCGAAGAACCCGGCGGGCTGGCTCGAAACGTTTTCGCTGATCGACCCCGCCCCGGCCCCGGTCGTGCTGTCCGTCAACGCGCGCGGCGCCGACGGCACCGACACCTCCTGGCTGTGGGACGTGGACTACCCGCGGCTGGCCGGCCACCCGATCTTCGTCATCGGTGACCGCAAGCTGGACCTGGCGGTCCGCCTGGACGTCGCCGGCCTGGACTTCCGGGTCTGCGAGACCCTCGACGAGGCCGTGCAGCTCGCGCCGCCCGGCCAGATCGAGCTGATCGCCAACTACACCGCATTCCAGGACGTACGCCGCCGGGTCGGCAACTAGCGCCCCCGTCAGAACCGCAGAGGACAAAGAGCATGAGCGACAACAGCCTGCGTCTGGTGTGGGTCTACCCGGACCTGCTGAGCACGTACGGAGACCAGGGCAACGTCCTGGTGGTGGAGCGCCGGGCGCGGCAGCGCGGCCTGGACGTCCAGCGCGTGGACGTCCGCAGCGACCAGCCGATCCCCACCTCCGGTGACATCTACCTGATCGGCGGTGGCGAGGACCGGCCGCAGCGCCTGGCCGCGGAGCGCCTGCTGCGCGACGGCGGTCTGGAGCGGGCCGTCTCCAACGGCGCCATCGTCTTCTCCGTCTGCGCCGGCTACCAGATCCTCGGCAACGAGTTCGTCAACGACATGGGCGAGCGCCAGCAGGGCCTGGGCCTGCTGGACGTGGTCACCGTGCGCGGCGAGGGCGAGCGGTGCGTCGGCGACGTGCTCGCCGACATCGACCCGCAGCTGGGCCTGCCGCAGCTGACCGGCTTCGAGAACCACCAGGGCGTCACCCACCTCGGCCCGACGGCCAAGCCGTTCGCCCGGGTCCGTCTCGGCCGGGGCAACGGCACCGGGGACGGCACCGAAGGCGCGTACAACGACACGGTGTTCGGCACGTACATGCACGGCCCCGTGATGGCCCGCAACCCGCAGATCGCCGACCTGCTGCTGAAGCTGGCCCTCGACGTGAACGCGCTGCCGCCGGCCGACGACCGCTGGTACGAGGCGCTGCGCGCCGAGCGGATCGCGGCGGCCACCCAGCCCGCCTGACCGTTCACCGCAGCGTCGGCCCGGATTTCCGCCGTGGAATCCGGGCCTTCGGCTTTTCCTACGACCTTGTAGGGTGACGGTTGTTCCAACCGGACAACGTGGTCCGGTCGTCGGCCCACGTTGCAAAGGTTTTCCCTGCCATGCGCATTGGTGTGCTCACCTCCGGCGGCGACTGCCCCGGTCTGAACGCCGTCATCCGCTCCGTCGTGCACCGCGCCGTCGTCGACCACGGCGACGAGGTCATCGGCTTCCACGACGGCTGGAAGGGCCTTCTGGAGGGTGACTACCGCAAGCTCGACCTGGACTCCGTGGCGGGCATCCTGGCCCGCGGCGGCACCATGCTGGGCTCCTCCCGGGTCCAGCCGGCGTCCTTGCGCGACGGGGTCGAGCGGGCTCGCGGGCACGTGGCCGACCTGGGCCTGGACGCCGTCATCCCGATCGGCGGCGAGGGCACCCTGAAGGCCGCGAACCTGCTGGCCCAGGCCGGGCTGCCCATCGTCGGGGTCCCCAAGACCATCGACAACGACATCGCCTCCACCGACGTCACCTTCGGCTTCGACACCGCCGTGACGGTCGCCACCGAGGCGCTCGACCGGCTGAAGACCACGGCCGAGTCGCACCAGCGGGTCATGGTCGTGGAGGTGATGGGCCGCCACACCGGCTGGATCGCGCTGCACTCGGGCATGGCGGCCGGCGCCCACGCGATCGTGGTCCCCGAGCGTCCCTTCGACATCGACGAGCTGACCGCGATCGTCGGCGAGCGGTTCTCCGCCGGCAAGCGGTTCGCGATCGTCGTGGTCGCCGAGGGCGCCAAGCCGCGGCCCGGCTCGATGGAGCTGGAGGAGGGCGGCAAGGACATCTACGGCCACGAGCGCTTCGTCGGCATCGGCAACCGCCTCGCCGTCGAGCTGGAGGAGCGCCTGGGCAAGGAGGCCCGCCCGGTCATCCTGGGCCACGTGCAGCGCGGTGGCACGCCCACCGCCTACGACCGGGTGCTGGCCACCCGCTTCGGCTGGCACGCGGTGGAGGCGGCGCACCGCGGCGAGTTCGGCATGCTGACGGCGCTGCGCGGCACGGACATCGTGATGGTCCCGCTGGCGGAGGCCGTCCAGACCCTCAAGACCGTCCCCGCCGAGCGGTACGCCGAGGCGCAGAACGTCCTGTAGGTCCCCTTCGGGCGCCCCCGGACGCGAGCGCGGACGGGGGCGCCATTACTGTGGTGGGGCACCACGGTCAAGGGAGTGAACAGATGGATCACAGCGGGCACGGCATGGACATGGACATGGACCTGCCGCCGTTCACTCTCGGGCGCGGGCTGGAGTTCTCCTTCGACGCGTTCTTCCTGATCGGCTGCCTGCTGGGGCTGGCCCTGTACGGCTGGGGCGTGGCGCGGCTGCGCCGCCGCGGAGACGCCTGGCCGATGGGCCGGACCGTGGCCTTCGCGACCGGCGTGCTGAGCGTCGCCCTGGTGATGTGCACCAAGCTGAACGACTACGGCATGGTCCTGTTCAGCGTGCACATGGTGCAGCACATGGTGATCAGCATGCTCTCGCCGATCCTCCTGCTGCTCGGTGCCCCGGTGACGCTGGCGCTGCGCGCGCTGCCGCCGGCCGGGCGGGGCCGCAAGGGGCCGCGCGAGGTGCTGCTGGCGCTCCTGCACAGCCGCTACGTGCGGGTGGTCACCCATCCGGCGTTCACGATCCCGATGTTCATCGCGAGCCTGTACGCGCTCTACTTCACGCCGCTGTTCGACACGCTGATGGGCAGCAAGGCCGGCCACATCGCCATGATGGTCCACTTCCTCGCCGTCGGCCTGGTCTTCTTCTGGCCGATCATGGGCGTGGACCCCGGCCCGCACCGCCCCGGCTACGTGATGCGGATGCTGGAGCTGTTCGCCGGCATGCCCTTCCACGCGTTCTTCGGCATCGCGCTGATGATGGCCAGCGAGCCCATGATCGCCACCTACGCGCACCCGCCGGCCTCGCTGGGCGTGGACGCCCTCCAGGACCAGCAGTGGGCGGGCGGCATCGCCTGGGCCTTCAGCGAGATCCCCTCGGTGCTCGTGCTGATCGCGCTGATCTACCAGTGGTACCACTCCGAGCAGCGGGCGGCGAAGCGCGCCGACCGGGCCGCCGACCGCGACGGGGACAAGGAGCTGGAGGCGTACAACGCGTATCTCGCCTCGCTCCAAGCGCGTGGACAGTAGCGCGGCGGCGGCTCCAGGCGCCACCATGGGGCATGACCGGTTCTGTGAAGGTGATGGCCGTCCTGACCTTCGCCGCCCTGGTGGTCGTGGCCACGTACTCGGTGGCGCTCGGCAGCAACGGCTGGCTGTGGTTCGGCTGGATCGTGCTGGGGCTGCTGACCGCCGGGATGGCCGCCTCCCGTAACGGCTGACCTCCCGCGGCCCTCCCGGCGCGCCCACCCTCCGTACGATGGGGGTGACGGCGAGGAACGACGGCGACGGGAGCGACCGGTTGTTCTACCACCTGCTCAAGCACGTCCTGCTGGGTCCGCTGCTGCGGCTGCTGTTCCGGCCGCGGATCGAGGGGCTGGAGAACGTTCCGGCCACAGGGGCCGCCATCGTCGCGGGCAACCACCTCTCCTTCTCCGACCACTTCCTGATGCCGGCCATCCTCAAGCGGCGGATCACCTTCCTCGCCAAGGCCGAGTACTTCACCGGGCCGGGGCTGAAGGGCCGGCTGACCGCCGCGTTCTTCCGCAGCGCCGGGCAGATCCCGGTGGACCGCTCCGGGAAGGAGGCCGGGCAGGCGGCCATCCGCGAGGGACTGGCCGTACTGGCGGGAGGCGATCTGCTGGGCATCTACCCGGAGGGCACCCGCTCGCACGACGGACGGCTGTACAAGGGGAAGGTCGGGGTCGCGGCGATGGCTCTGGGCGCCGGGGTGCCGGTGATCCCGTGCGCGATGGTGGGCACCTTCGAGATCCAGCCGCCGGGCCGGAAGCTGCCGAGGCTCGGACGGGTGACCATCCGCTTCGGCGAGCCGCTGGACTTCTCCCGCTACGCCGGGCTGGAGGGCGAGCGGGCCGTGCTGCGGGCGGTCACCGACGAGATCATGTCGGCGATCCTGGCGCTGTCCGGCCAGGAGTACGTCGACCGGTACGCGGGCGAGGTCAAGGCCGAGCAGGAGGAGGAGCGCAGGAGGGCCCGGCGTTCGCAGCGCTGAGCCGTCCGCGGCTGCCGCCGCGGGGCGGGGCGTGCCGGGCGCCGGCGCCGCGGCGGGGCCCGCACGGGAGCTGAGGGTCAGTCGGACGAGCGGCGGGCCGTGCCCAGGACGCAGTACGAGGTGGGCAGCGCCGGCCCGCGCTCGGGCAGGCGCAGGGTGCGGTGGCCGACCACGCGGAACCCGGCCGCCTCGATCGCGGCGAGGGGGTCCCGGGCGGTGTGGCAGCCGCCGAACAGCCGCGGCCACACGGTCCGGTCCAGCCCCCGCTGGACGGCGGCCATGCCGGGGCCCGGTGCCAGGCCGTGCTCGAAGAACCGCAGCTCCGCGTCGGGCCGCAGCACCCGGTGCAGTTCGGCCAGCGAGCGCGGCAGGTCGCGCACGGTGCACAGCACCAGCGAGGCCACGGCCGCGTCGAACGCCTCGCTCTTGACCGGCAGCGCCTCCGCCGCGCCGGGTACCACGTCCACCGGGACCTCCGCCCGCAGGGCCGCCTCCACGGCGAGCCGGCGCAGCGTGCGCTCCGGTTCCACCGCGACCACCTCGGAGACCGCCCGCGGGTAGTGGGCGAAGTTCAGGCCGTTGCCCGCGCCGATCTCGATGACCCGGCCCGACAGCCCGGCCAGCAGCTCGCGCCGCAGCGGCGCGACCCCGCCGCGGGTGTCGGCCTGGACGCTGATCGCGGCGTAGAAGCGCGCGAAGAGCGGGTGGTGGACGGCGTCCTGGGGAAACGGCCGGTGGGGTCGGAGCGGCATGACGGACCTCCTCGGAGCGGACGTACGCACATCTTCAGTGTTGCCCCGCCGCCCCGGCCGCAGAACACCCCCGCCCCCACCCGCCCGGATCACGCCGGCCGGCGCGCCCGGGTCAGGCCGGCCAGCGCGCCGTGAACTCCGCCGCCGACCAGGTGCCGCCGAGCGCGGGCGCGAGCCAGCCCGGCGCGGCCGCGCGGAAGGCCTCCGGGTCGAGCCGGCCCGAACCCTGCGGTACGGCGCCCAGCAGCGGAGCGGCCGACACCGACGGCAGGTCCGCCAGGTTGCAGCGGCAGGCCAGGTCGGGGTCGGTGGGCCAGCTGCCCACCACCACGCCCAGGGGGGCCAGGCCCCGCGCCCGCAGCGCCTCGGCGGTCAGCGCCGCCGAGTTGAGCGTGCCGAGCCCCGCCGGGACCACGATCAGCACCGGGGCGCCCAGGGCGGCGGCGGCGTCGGCGAGGGTGTGGCCGGACTCGTCGAACCGGACCAGCAGCCCGCCGGCGCCCTCCACGAGCACCAGGTCGTGTTCCGCGGCGAGCTTCTGCGCCGCGGTCGCGATCTCCGCCGGGGACACCGTCGGCCGGCCGCTGCGGCGGGCGGCGGTGTCCGGGGCCAACGGCTCCGGATAGCGGGCCAGTTCCACCGGCGTCACCGCCGGCCCCGCGAGCCGGACGACCTCGGCCGCGTCCCCCGGTTCGTCCGGGCCGACGCCCGTCTGGGCCGGCTTGAGCACGGCCACCGTCCGGCCGGCCGCCACGGCGGCCGCCGCGACCGCCGAGGTGACCACCGTCTTGCCGATCTCCGTGCCCGTCCCGGACACCACCACGACACCCATCGAGCCCCCCCTAGCCTTCCCGCGCCGCGGCGATCACCGCGCGGCAGATACGTGCCACGTCGTCGTCCGGGGTCACGAACGGCGGCATGGTGTAGATCAAGTCCCGGAAGGGGCGCAGCCACACGCCCTCCCGGACGGCCGCCCGGGTGGCGGCGGCCATGTCGACCGGGTGGTCGAGCTGGACCACGCCGATCGCGCCCAGCACCCGTACGTCGCGCACGCCCGGCAGCGCCGCGGCCGCCGCGAGTCCTTCGCGCAGCCCCGCCTCGATCCGCTTGACCTCCAGCACCCAGTCCTGGCCGAGCAGCAGGTCGATCGAGGCCAGGGCCACGGAGGCGGCCAGCGGGTTGCCCATGAAGGTCGGGCCGTGCGCCAGCACGGGCACCTCGCCCCGGGAGATCCCGTCCGCCACCCGCGGCGTGCACAAGGTGGCGGCCATCGACAGGTAACCGCCGGTCAGCGCCTTGCCCACGCACATCACGTCCGGGCTGATCCCGGCGTGGTCGGCCGCGAACAGCGCGCCGGTGCGCCCGAAGCCGGTGGCGATCTCGTCCAGCACGAGCAGGACGTCGTACTCGTCGCACAGGTCGCGCAGCACCCGCAGGTAGCCGGGCGCGTGGTAGCGCATGCCGCCGGCGCCCTGCACCACGGGTTCGACGATCACTGCGGCCAGCTCGTGGGCGTGCGCGGCGATCAGGGTGCGCAGGTGGTCGGCGTACGCGGGGTCCACCGGGGCGTCGAACCCGGCGGGAGGCGCGTCGGCGAAGACCTGCCGGGGCAGCGCCCCGGACCACAGCTCGTGCATCCCGCCCTCGGGATCGCACACGGCCATCGGCTGCCAGGTGTCGCCGTGGTAGCCGCCGCGCCAGGTCAGCAGCCGGGTCTTGGCCGGGCGGCCCACCGAACGCCAGTACTGCAGGCACATCTTGACGGCGACCTCGACCGCCACCGATCCGGAGTCGCTGAGGAAGACGTGCTCCAGGCCGGTCGGGGTGATCTCGACCAGCTTCGCCGCCAGCCGGACGGCGGGCTCGTGGGTGAGCCCGCCGAACATGACGTGCGACATCCGGCCCAGCTGGTCCCGGGCGGCCTCGTCCAGCACCGGGTGGCCGTAGCCGTGGATCGCCGACCACCACGAGGACATGCCGTCGACCAGCTCGTCCTGCCCGTGGGCGGGGGTGGCGAGCCTCAGTCGGACACCCGAGGCGGAGGCGACCACGAGGGGTTCCTGCCGCCCGGGCATGGGGCCGTAGGGGTGCCAGACGTGCTGCCGGTCCAGGGCCAGCAGCTCCCGCGCGGGCAACGGCGCGGGCCGGCCAGCCGTGGCGGGCCGCCGGTCCGGGGCGTGCTGCGGGTCAGGCATTGGGCGCAAGGTCCGTTCCCGCTCCGCGCCGCCGAACGGCCACCAGCTCGGGCCGCACCTCGCCCGGCGCGGCCTGCGCGGGCGCCTCGGTGGCGGTCCGGGCCGCCACCGGCTCCTCGGCGGGCCCGTCCTGGGCCGCGTGGGAGCCGCAGCCGCGGCGGCGGCCGGGGGTCCAACATCTGCA
>NZ_JAJAUY010000144.1 GCF_020532625.1 Streptomyces antimicrobicus
GGGGGGCCCCCCCCCCCCCGGGGGGGGGGGCCCGCCTCCGGCGTGTACGGGTCGCCCACCGGACCTCATACTGTCGGATTCTCGCGGTGGCGGGGTTCCTGCGGAGCCAGGATGCTGGATCCCGTGATGGACGAGACGGAGTTCTGGGAGATCGTCGACAGCACCCGCGAGGCCGCCGAGGGCGATCCCGAGGAACACGCGGACCTGCTGGTGGAGCGGCTGACGGCGCTCGATCCGGACTCCGTGCTGGACTTCGCCCGGCACTTCGAGGCGCGCTACAACCGCGCGTACACGTGGGACCTGTGGGGCGCGGCGTGCGTGCTGCTCGACGGGGCCAGCGACGACGCGTTCGACTACTTCCGGTGCTGGCTCATCGGCCAGGGCCGGGAGGTCTTCGAGGGCGCGGTCCACGACCCGGACCAGCTGGCCGAGCTGCTCGACGACTTCGACGAGGAGATCGACGGGGACGGCGAGGAGCTCGGCTACGCGGCGGACGAGGCGTACGAGCAGCTGACCGGGCTGGTGGCGCCGGACCTCGGCATCCCGGTCCCGCCGGCCGAACCGTCGGGCACGCCGCTGGACTTCGAGGACGACGCGGCCCTGGCGGAACGATTCCCCCGGCTGTGGGAGCGCTTCAGGGCTTAGGCCGGGTGCCGGGGGCCCGGAAGCCGGGCTCGCGGCCCCCGGGCTCCGGGCTCGCGGCCCCCGGGCTCCGGGACCGGCACGGGCCCCGGAGGCCGGAGCCCGGACGCCGGAGCCCGGACGCCGGAGGCCGGGGCTCAGCAGTGGGTGCCGCCGTCGATCCGGATCTCGGTGCCGGTGATGAAGGCACCGTCCTCGGAGCCCAGCATGGCGACCACGCCGGCCACGGTCTCCGGGCCGGCGAAGCCCTGGCCGATGACCGGGGCGAGCTTGGCGAACAGGCTCCAGTCCGTGTCCTCGGGCAGCCCGGGGCCGGTGCCGGTCGTCATCCCGCTCTCGATGGAACCGGGCGCGACGCTGACCACGCGCAGCCCCTGCTTGCTGTACTCGGCGGCCAGCGCGTGGGTCATGGCCTGGATGCCGCCCTTGCTGGCGGCGTAGGCGGACATGTAGGGGTGGGCGAAGGAGGCCGAGGTCGAGCTGAAGTTGACCACCACCGGCCGGTCACCGGCCAGCAGCGCCGGCACGGCTTCGCGGATCATCAGGAAGGTGCCGGTGAGGTTGACCGTGAGGACCTTGTTCCAGAGCTCCAGCGTGGTCTTGTGGGTGTGCTCCGAGCGCAGGATGCCGGCCGCGTTGACCAAGACGTCCAGGCCGCCGAGGAGCTCCACGGCGGCACCGACGCCCTCGCGCACCGACCTCTCGTCGGATATGTCGAGCACGGCGGTGGTCAGCCGCTCCGCCACCCCCGCCGCGGCCGCCTGCTCCGCGGTGGCCTTGAGCCCGGCCTCGTCGACGTCGACGGTGTGCACCCGGCCGCCCTCGGCGAGGATGCGGTGGACGGTGGCGCGGCCGATGCCGGAGCCGCCGCCGGTGATGAGGACACGACGTCCTTCGTAACGGTTCATGGGAGGGAGGGTACCCACCCCATGACACGTTTTGCCAGGCTGTCAAAGAATGCAGTTGTGTCCTACGATCACGGTACCCTGCAAGGGTGAACTCCCCTCGCCCGTACACCCCACGGACCGGTGCCGCCGCCCAGTCGCTGACCGAGCGACGCAAGGCGGCGACCCAGCTGGACATCGCGCGCGCCGCCTGCGAGCTCTTCGCCGAACACGGTCCCGACGGCACCACCGCCGAGGACATCGCCCGCCGCGCGGGCGTGGCACTGCGCACGTTCTACCGCTACTTCCGCAACAAGCAGGAGGCGGTCGCCCCGCTGCTGGCCGGCGGCGGCGACGAGTGGCGGGCCCTGCTCGCCGAGGAGACCCCGGGCACCCCGCTGGCCGAAGCCCTGGAGCGCGCGATCACCCGCTCCCTCACCGGCACGGTGGCCGTCGAGGAGGGCCTGCGGTGGACCCGCGGCCTCCTGCGCGCCTCCACCGACGACCCGGCGCTGCGCGCCGTCTGGTACCGCGTCAACCAGGACTCGGAGGAACGCCTGATCCCGATCCTCACCACCCTGGCACCCCCCGGCACCACCCCCCTGGCCGTCCGCCTCCTGGCCGCCGCCGCCACGGACGCCATCCGCGTGGCCCTGGAAACCTGGTCCACCACGGACGGCCCCACCACGGGCCCTGGCTCCCCGGCAGACCTGGCCCTCCAGGCCCTGCGCGAACTGACGAGCGGCATGTCCGTCCTCCACTCACCCACGGGCCCCTGAGCGAAGGGACGGTGACGCCCCGTAGACTCCTTCCGCAGACACGAACGAGGGGGGAACGTGGCGGAGGTCGTGTCCTACGCGCTGGACGACGGAACCGTGGTCAGGTTCGAGGCAGAGCCGACGGGCAACTGGCACCCGGTGTCGTCCGAGGACGTCGCCGGTCGGGTCCGGGACGCCGCCGGCCCTGCGGTGGAGGCGGCGCGCACCGTACTGCACCGGATCGCGGAGCTACGACCGGACCAGGTCGAGGTCAAGTTCGGACTCAAGGTCAACGGCACGGCGAACTGGATCGTGGCCAAAGCCGCCACGGAGGCCAACTTCGAGATCACCCTGAGCTGGGAGCCGCGCCAGGACACGGACGGCCCGGCGCCCCAGGGGTGAACGCGGATCCAGTCGGCCCCCGGCCCCGGAGCAACTCCTGGGTCGCCTCGGTGCACGCGTCGGAGCACGACATGCGTCCGCTGGGCTCCGGTTTCCTCGTCGACGGCCGCCGCGTCCTTACCTGTGCGCACGTTGTCGAGGCGATCTGGGCCAAGCAGGGTGTGCTGTGGGTCGCCTTGCCCAAGGCCGAAGGCCACCTGGACCGTCGTGTCCGAGTGGCCGAGATCGCCTTGCCGCAGGCCGCCGACCACGAGATCCGCGACGTAGCGATGCTGGTGCTGTCCGAACCTGCGCCCGCGGGCCTCGCGGCTCCCTTGCGCCGACCCAACGCCGAAGAGCTCGTCGGCACGGGCTGGTGGTCGTTCGGTTTCCCGGACGGAGTCCTGGGCAACTCCGCGGACGGCTCGGTCGGCGAAGCCCTCGGGTACGGGTGGATGCGCCTGGACAGCGGCAACCCCCGCTATCCGGTCAAAGGGGGTTTCAGCGGCGCGGCCGTATGGTCCTCCGCCCACCAAGCCGTCGTCGGGATGGTCGGGCAGGCCCACAGCGCCACGGGGGACGCCCGGGCCCTCACCCTCTGGGGCATCGACCGGTTGCTGCCGGAGCAACGGCTCCACGACCTCGACGCCGCCCCCTCCCCGTCATGGGACGGGGGAACGATGTCGGCGCCATGGGCATGGTCCCTCGGGGACGACCCGGAGGCCGGACGGCACTGGCGGCCGCGCGCCAGGGGCGTCAGCACGGAAGCCGAACGGGGAAACCGGTTTCGCGGCAGGGAAGCCGTGCTGCGGGAGATCGTCTCCGCCCTTGGGCCCGGCCGGACACACCGCCAGGTGCTGGTGGTCACCGGAGCTCCCGGTTCGGGGAAGTCCGCCGTGCTGAGCAGGATCATCACCACGTCCGACTCCGCGACGGCCGCCGCACTGCCCACACGGGACACCGCGATTCGGGCCCCACTCGGATCCGTGGGGTGCGCGGTCCACGCCAAGGGCAAGACCGCGCTGGAGGTGGCGACGGAGATCGCCCGGGCGGCCGGGTCCCCGCCGCCCGGGGAGGTGGTCGACCTGCTTCCTGCCCTCCGTGCGGCTCTGGAGTCCCGGCCGGACGGACCACCGTTCGTCCTCGTCCTGGACGCGCTGGACGAGGTGGTGTCTCCCGACGAGGCGCGGACGATCGTCCACCGCGTCCTCGTCCCGCTGGCCGAGACATGCGCGGACCTCCAGGTCAGAGTGGTTGTCGGCACACGGCGTCGGGACGGGGCGGGCGACCTGCTCGGGACCTTCGGGCGGACGGCCCGTGTCCTGGATCTCGATGCACCAGTCTGGTCCGCCCCGGCCGACCTCACCGCGTACGCCCTGGCGACGCTCCAGCTGCACGGCGACGAGCGGCCGGGCAATCCTTACGCCGACCCCGCCGTGGCACTGCCGGTGGCCGCACGCATCGCCGCCCTGGCCGAGGGGAACTTCCTGGTTGCCGGCCTAGTGGCCCGTACCCACGGGATCCATGACGTCGAGGCCGTGGACCCGGTGGGCATGGCCTTCCCCGCAACCGTGGATTCGTCGCTGCGCGAGTACCTGCGCCTGCTGCCCGGCGTAGGCCCCCTCGCAGCCGCCGACGTGTTGCTGCCACTCGTCTACGCCGAAGACCCGGGCCTGACCACGGGGCTGTGGCGCACGGCCTTGCGGGCGCTGTTCGGGACGGCTCCCACTGAGGCGGAGCTGCTCGGCTTCGCCCGCACCTCGGCTGCGAACTTCCTCGTCGAGGCATCGGCCGACGGTAGTGAGAACGCCTCCTTCCGGCTCTTCCACCAGGCCCTGAGCGACTCCCTGCGCACCACCCGGGCGGACCTGGCATCCGTCACGGCCGATCAGCGGGCGCTCGCCCACGCATTCATCGCCGAGGGTGCCCGAGTCGGCTGGGCCGCAGCACCGGCCTATCTCCTGCGCTCGCTCGCCGTCCACGCCGCCCGGGCCGGAGCGATCGACCGCCTACTGGCCGAGGACGACTACCCGCTCCACGCCGACCTCCGCCGCCTGGTCCCCGAGGCCCGGAGGGCCGGTACCGAACACGGTCGGGAGCGTGCGAAGCTGCTGCGCCAGACCCCTCGGGCGATCGACGTCCCGGCAGCGGAGCGTGTGGCGCTCTACAGCATGACGGAGGTCCAGGAGGGGCTCGGCACGACGTACCGGGACCACCCTCTGGCCACCCCGTACCGAGCGGTGTGGTCCACCGCCTCTCCGTCGGTCGAGATCTCGGTGTTCGAAGGCCACACGGAGAAGGTCCACGCGTTGTGCGCGTTCCGGTCGGACGGCCGCCCCCGGCTGGCGAGCGTCGCCGACGACGGCATACGGATCTGGGACCCGCAGACGGGCCCCGTCGGACATGTGCCCCCCCATCCGTCGGGCTGGGTCCAGGCGCTGTGCCCGGTGCCGACGGGAGGCGGAACCGAGCTGCTGGCCGCCGGGGGACTTGACGGGGCCGTCCGGCTCTGGAACCCCGAGACGGGTGAGCTCGTGCGCACTCTGGAAGGGCACCGCCACCCCGTGGGTGACCTGTGCATCCTGAAGATCGACCACCGGGCCTGCCTGGTCAGCCATGGAACGGACCGGCGTGTCAACGTCTGGGACCCTCACGACGGACGGCTCGTACGGACCTTCCGGCCCCGGTGCGACAGCCTCTCCGCAGTGTGTCCGCTCACGCTCGACGGACGCACCCTGCTGGCCGTCCTCGTGACCTTGGCCGACGGCCGTTCCCGGATCCGTTTGTGGGATCCCGCCACCGGGGAAAGCCTGCGCTCCTTTGCCGTGTCGGGCGCCAGCGACGGCGCACTCGCCGCGGTGTCGGCCGCCGGGGCGACCTTGTTGGCCGTCAGGGAATCTTCAGAGCGCGACCACCTCGTGGCGCTCTGGGACGCCCGTACGGGACGGCGCGTCGGCACCCTCGAAGGCGGCGAGGGCACCGCGTACGAACTGCTCGGCGTCCGCGTGGCGGGCCGTGATCTCGTCGTCGCAGGATACGGCCAGGAGGAGTCCGGCACGGTGATGGTGTGGGATCCGCAGTCCCGCCGGGTCACACACCGGCTGGAGGGCCACCACGGCTGGGTGGGTGCCCTGGCCGTCGTGGCCACGGCCGACGAGACGCTCATCGCCAGTTCGGGAGAGGACTGCACCGTCCGGTTGTGGGATCTGGACGGTCCGGCGGAGCCCGCGGAGGGCGACCGCCGCGCCGGAAGCTGGGTCGGGTCACTGACCGCCCTCGACGTCGACGGGCGGCCTGCCGTGGCCGGCAGCGGGACGGCGGGCTGGGTCTCGGTCCATGACGTGGCCACGGGCGCGGTGATCGGCCGGGTCCACACCCCCCACGCCCACGTCGATGCGGTCTGCTCCGCGAGCATCGGGGGCGAGGCGGCCCTCGCCGTAGCGAGCCGTAGTACTGCAGAATCCACCGTACAGATCTGGTCCCCCGCCACGGGAGACGGACTGCGGACCAGGAGGAAGGGTCGCGTGGTCGACCTTTGCGCGCTGGAGGTCCACGGTCGCCCGTGCCTCGGCATAGCCTCCCGGGACGAGAAGGGCAACCGGGTCGATCTCTGGGACCTCTCCGGGGACGAGGTGGTCGCGAGCATGCTGAGCGGGGAGGGGCTGGTCAACAGCCTGTGCACCATGGAAGGTGCGGACGGGCGGCACCTCGTCTCCGTGCACACCGGCCACTTCGGCCTGTGGCCGGGCGAGTTCCAGGGAGGGATCGTGACCGCGTGGGACCCGTTGACCGGCACCGTGGACGAGACCGGGGTGATCGCCGGTGCGGCGTTGGGTCGGCACACTGCCGTGGTCCTCGACGACCGGATCCTGCTGGCCATGACCGCCCACCGCCAGGACCACCAGGAGGACCGGCTCGGCAGCGGCTGGGTTCACTTTCTGGATCCCCCGGCGGAGCGAGCTCCGGACCCGCTGGAGGTCAGCGTCGGCTGGCTGAGCATGGCGGAGCCCTTCCAGCTCCGCGACCAGGTGCTCCTCGCCACCGCCGCCCAGACCGAGCGGGTGGTCCGCCTGTGGGACCTCGCCGAGCGCCGGCTGGTCATGGAGATTCCGGTGCGCCGTGAGGTCTTCTCCGTCGTGCAGGCCGGGGATCATCTCGTCGTCGGCCTGAACGACGGCGCTCTACTGGCGGTGCGGGTCGGCAACCCTTCCTAGAAACGCCGGAGCGACCGCCCCCGTCCGGTGGGACGGGGGCGGCCGCTCGTGGTGGTGCTGCCTGATACGAGGTGCTGCGACCGGTGCGGACTGCGGGCCGGTTTACAGGTCGAAGTAGAGCTCGAACTCGTGCGGGTGCGGGCGGAGCTGGATCGGGGCGATCTCGTTCGTGCGCTTGTAGTCGATCCAGGTCTCGATCAGGTCCGCGGTGAAGACGCCGCCGGCCTGGAGGTACTCGTTGTCCTCCTCCAGGGCGTTGAGGACCGACTCGAGGTTGGTCGGGACCTGGGGGACGCCCGCGTGCTCCTCGGGGGCGAGCTCGTAGAGGTCCTTGTCGATCGGCTCCATCGGCTCGATCTTGTTCTTGACGCCGTCGAGGCCCGCGAGGAGCAGCGCCGAGAAGGCGAGGTACGGGTTCGAGGACGGGTCCGGGGCGCGGAACTCGACGCGCTTGGCCTTCGGGTTCGAGCCCGTGATCGGGATGCGCATGGCGGCGGAGCGGTTGCGCTGCGAGTAGACCAGGTTGACCGGGGCCTCGAAGCCGGGGACCAGGCGGTGGTAGGAGTTCACCGTCGGGTTGGTGAAGGCCAGCAGCGACGGGGCGTGCTTGAGGATGCCGCCGATGTAGTAGCGGGCGGTGTCCGACAGGCCCGCGTAGCCCGCCTCGTCGTAGAACAGCGGGTCGCCGCCCTGCCACAGGGACTGGTGGACGTGCATGCCCGAGCCGTTGTCGCCGAAGATCGGCTTCGGCATGAAGGTCGCGGTCTTGCCGTTGCGCCAGGCGACGTTCTTCACGATGTACTTGAAGAGCATCAGGTCGTCGGCCGCGGCGAGCAGCGTGTTGAACTTGTAGTTGATCTCGGCCTGGCCGCCGGTGCCCACCTCGTGGTGCTGGCGCTCGACCTGCAGGCCCGCGGCGTCGAGCTCCAGGGAGATCTCGGCGCGCAGGTCGGCGAAGTGGTCGACCGGGGCGACCGGGAAGTAGCCGCCCTTGTAGCGGACCTTGTAACCGCGGTTGTTCTCCTCCTTGCCGGTGTTCCAGGCGCCGGCCTCGGAGTCGATGTGGTAGAAGGACTCGTTCGCAGACGTGGCGAAGCGCACGCTGTCGAACACGTAGAACTCGGCCTCGGGGCCGAAGTACGCGGTGTCGGCGATGCCGGTGGAGGCGAGGTAGGCCTCGGCCTTCTTGGCGATGTTGCGCGGGTCGCGGCTGTAGGCCTCGCCCGTGATCGGGTCGTGGATGAAGAAGTTGATGTTCAGCGTCTTGTCGCGGCGGAACGGGTCCAGGCGCGCGGTGGACAGGTCGGCGCGCAGCGCCATGTCCGACTCGTGGATGGCCTGGAAACCGCGGATCGAGGAGCCGTCGAAGGCCAGCTCCTCGCTCGGGTCGAACGCCGCCGCCGGGACGCTGAAGTGCTGCATCACACCGGGCAGGTCGCAGAACCGGACGTCGATGAACTTGACGTCGTTGTCCGCGATGTACTTCTTGATCTCGTCGGCGTTCTGGAACATCCAACTCCTCCTACTCCCGACCCCGGGGCAGGGCGGGCTTGTGTAGCTCGTGGTGCGTCAGTGCGGTGCCGCACGCTGACCCGACCATAAGCAGCAGGCATTTCTCAAGCATGACCCATTTGTTTCGCACAAGTTAACCGGGTCCCCGCCGAGGGGCTCTGGAGCGCCACAGGTACCGTGGTCGAGTGGACAAGAGGGAAGCAATCGGATCGTGGCTCTCCGGCCCCCGCGCGGCGGCCGAGGACATGGGTGTCGACTTCGGCTACCCGGGTCAGCGCCTCGGCCTGCCCCAGGAGGGCGCCGGTTCGGTGGCCCGTTTCGGGCGCCGGCTCGGTGCGGTGTGCATCGACTGGGTGGCCTGCCAGCTCATCGCGTACGGCCTGATCACGGGCGGTGACACCGAGGGGGCCGGCACCTGGACGCTGCTGCTCTTCGTGGTCCTGAGCGTCCTGACCGTGGGCACCGTCGGCTTCACTCCGGGCAAGCGGCTGGTCGGCCTGCGGGTGGTCGCGGAGGACGGCGGGCGCCTCGGTGCCGGCCGGGTGGTGCTGCGGACGCTGCTGCTGGCCCTGGTCGTCCCGGCGCTGATCTGGGACCGCGACGGCCGCGGGCTGCACGACCGGCTCGCCAAGGCGGTGCAGGTCCGGATCTGAGGCCGTCGGCCGAGGCCGCCGGTCGAGAGCCGCCGACCGAGAGGCGTCGGCCGAGAGGCGTCGGTCGAGGTCGCGCGAGGCCCAAGGCCGCCCGAAGGCCGTCTGCGAGGCCCAGGGCCGTCCCGAAGGCCGTGCGAGGCCTACGGCTGTCCGTTGCCGCACGACGGCCGATCCCCGGCCTGCGGCCCGTCCTGGACGCGCTCGTCGTACGTGCTCGTGCCCGAGGGGCCGCCCCGAAGCTCAGGCTTCGAGGCGGCCCCTCGGGTCGTATACGAAAAGCGGTTCAGCGCATCTTTCCGCCGCGCGGCATCCGCATGCCCTTCGGCATGGGGCCCTTCGGGAGCGGCATGTTGCTCATGAGGTCGCCCATGGCCCGCAGCTTGTCGTTGACCTGGGTGACCTGGGGGCCGGGCAGCACGCGCGGGAGCTTCAGGAGCGTGGTGCGGACCTTCTTCAGGGGCACCTGGCCCTCACCGGTGCCGACGATGATGTCGTGGACCGGGACGTCCGGCATGATCCGGGCCATCTTCTTCTTCTCGGCCGCGAGCAGCGGCTTGAGCCGGTTCGGGTTGCCCTCGGCCACCAGCACGACGCCGGCCCGGCCGACCGCGCGGTGGACGATGTCCTGGTTGCGGTTCATCGCCACGGCCGGGGTGGTGGTCCAGCCGCGTCCCACGTTGTCCAGGACGGCCGCGGCCGCACCCGGCTGGCCTTCCATCTGCCCGAACGCGGCCCGTTCGGCCCGCCGCCCGAAGACGATCGCCATCGCGAGGAACGCCACCAGGAAGCCCAGGATGCCCAGGTAGACCGGGTGGTCGATCAGGAAGCCGATCGCAAGGAAGACACCGAAGGTGACGATTCCCACGCCCGCCACGACGAGGCCGACCTTGGGGTCCGCCTTACGGGTCATCTTGTACGTCAGGGCGATCTGCTTCAGTCGCCCGGGGTTCGCAGCAGTGTCTGCGTTTGACTTCCTCGCCATACAGCGAAGTTTACGTGCCCTACGACGTCCGGGTGGCCACGGCTTCGAGCACGTGCTCGGTTTCGACCCGGTCCTGGGCCCGGCGGCGGTCCTCCAGGACGGCCGTCCAGGCGTTGCGGCGGGCGCCGCGGATGAGCAGCGACTCGATGCCGCGCAGGGCATCGGTGAGGGACGGGATGGCGATGGCGCGAACGGGCGCGGCCTGCATGATGTCGATCCCTTTCTCGGTGCTCACGTCGGGGTGACTGCGGTGCGTGGACCCAGCATCACTGATTGGTGTTACCAGCGCATGACCCGGCGGTCAAACAGTGATGAAACATTGACGCGGCCCGCCGGGCTCCTTCTGGAAGAAGCCTAGAGGCCGCGTCAGTGCGGTATTACTCAGTAGTAATTATTTGTGCGGGAGTTCACACGTTTGCCCGCGCCCTCAGGCGTTCGCGCGCTTCTCCATCGCCTGGGTGTAGAGGCGCCCCGCGCGGTACGAGGAGCGGACCAGCGGGCCGGACATGACGCCGGAGAAGCCGATCTCCTCGGCCTCCTGCGCCAGCTCCACGAACTCCGCCGGCTTCACCCAGCGCTCCACGGGGTGGTGCCGCGGCGAGGGCCGCAGGTACTGGGTGATGGTGATCAGCTCGCAGCCGGCCTCGTGCAGGTCGCGCAGCGCCTCGCTGACCTCCTCGCGCTCCTCGCCCATGCCCAGGATCAGGTTGGACTTGGTCACCAGGCCGTACGCGCGGGCCTTGGTGATGACCTCCAGCGAGCGCTCGTAGCGGAAGCCGGGGCGGATGCGGCGGAAGATCCGGGGCACGGTCTCGACGTTGTGCGCGAAGACCTCGGGGCGGGAGGCGAAGACCTCCTCCAGCAGCTCCGGGACCGCGTTGAAGTCGGGGGCCAGCAGCTCGACCTTGGTGTGCCCGCCCTCGCGGCCGGCGGTCTGCTGGTGGATCTGGCGCACGGTCTCGGCGTACAGCCAGGCACCGCCGTCGGCCAGGTCGTCGCGGGCGACACCGGTGATGGTGGCGTAGTTCAGGTCCATGGTGACCACGGACTCGCCGACGCGGCGGGGCTCGTCCCGGTCCAGGGCCTCGGGCTTGCCGGTGTCGATCTGGCAGAAGTCGCAGCGCCGGGTGCACTGGTCGCCACCGATGAGGAAGGTGGCCTCGCGGTCCTCCCAGCATTCGTAGATGTTCGGACAGCCGGCCTCCTGGCACACGGTGTGCAGGCCCTCGCCCTTCACGAGGTTCTGCATCTTCGTGTACTCGGGACCCATCTTCGCCCGGGTCTTGATCCACTCGGGCTTGCGCTCGATGGGGGTCTGGCTGTTGCGGACCTCCAGGCGCAGCATCTTGCGTCCGTCGGGTGCGACTGCGGACACGACCGGCTCCCTGTGACTGTGATTCTTCGGCGCCCACCAGGGTACGCCCGTAATTTCATACGCTCTTACGTCCGGCCAACCTGTGGACGGTCGACCTCATTCCCGCGGCGGTCCCGCGGTGGCTCCGCGGCGGTCCCGCGGTGGCTCCGCGGGCGGCCCCGGAGGGGCGCCGGACGGCCGCGCCGCGGGGCGCGTCCGGGACCGTGGCGCGGTCGGGCGCCGGTCGGGTGCCGGGGCACCGGGCCCGGCCAGGGGCCCGTCCGGCGCCGGTCCGGCTCCTGTCCGGCGCCGGTCCGCCTCCGGCCACCCTCGCGCCGGTCCACGACCGCTCCCGGGCCGCTCAAGGGCCACTCAGGGACCGTTGGGAGGCCGGTGGTAGGCCGCCACGGGCCGGACGAGGGCCGTCAGGAGCCGTTCAAGGGGCCGGTCGAGGAGCCGTTCACGGGGCCGGTCAGGGCCCTCAGGCGCCTGCCGGCGCCTCTATCTCGCGCGGGCGGAGTTCGGCGTTCTCCAGGATGTCCTTCAGGTGGCGCTCGACCACCGGCAGCACCTCGGCGATGGTGACCTCGCGGCCGAGCTCGTACGAGAGCGAGGTCACACCGGCGTCGCGGATGCCGCACGGCACGATCCGGTCGAACGAGGTGTTGTCCGGGTTCACGTTCAGCGAGAAGCCGTGCATGGTCACGCCCTTGGCGACGCGGATGCCGATGGCGGCCAGCTTGCGGTCCTCGCGGCGCTGGCCGGCGTTGGACGGGGCGTACTCCGGGCCGTTGAGCCGGGCGTCGAACTCGTCGTCGGTCAGCCGCGGGTCGAAGTGCAGGTCGAGGCCGCCCAGCGACGGGCGCTGCTCGATCGGGTCACCGAGCACCCACACGCCCGAGCGGCCCTCGACCCGGGTGGTCTCCAGGCCGAACTCGGCGGCCGTGCGGATCAGCGCGTCCTCCAGGCGGCGCACGTGCGCGACGACGTCGACCGGGCGGGGCAGCTTCATGATCGGATAGCCGACGAGCTGGCCGGGGCCGTGCCAGGTGATCTTCCCGCCGCGGTCCACGTCGATCACGGGGGTGCCGTCGAGCGGGCGCTCGCTGTCGGCCGTGCGCCGGCCGGCCGTGTAGACGGACTGGTGTTCCAACAGGAGGCAGGTGTCGGGGATCGCGTCCTCGAAGCGGGCCGCGTGCACGCGCCGCTGCTCCTCCCACGCCTCGGTGTACTCGACCGCCTCGGCCCCGAAGCCCATCCGGACAAACCGCAGCTCAGCCACCGCAGCGCCTCCTCGTTGAACCTGCTGTGTGCACGTATCGCTCCAGCAAGGGTACGCGGGGCCGTCCGGAGCGGCCGGGGGGCTGTGGACAACCGTGGGCGGGGCCGGGGAAGCGCTGGTCAGGCGGGGGCTTCGAGCGGGCCCGGCGGGAGCTTGGGCGGACGGCGGCCCGGACGCGGCAGGTCCGGGTCCTCGTCGGCGCGCGGCAGCCTCCGGTGCCCCTCCGAGTGGTCGTTGACCCAGCCGCAGACCCCGCACGCGTAGCGCCCGTCCAGCCCCGCGATGAGCGTGCCGCAGCGCCGGCACTCGGCCTCGGTCAGCTCGGGCGCGGGCAGCGGCGCGGTGCACTCGGCGGCGAGGGCCGGGACGGGGGCGGGCGGGGCGCCCGGGGCGGAGGCGGGCGTGGCGCCCGAGGCGGGAGCGGGGGTGGCGCCCGAGGCGGAGGCGGGCGGGGCGCCCGAGGCGGAGGCGTGGGTGGCGCCCGAGGCGGAGGAGGCGGCAGGCGCGGAGGAGGCGCCCGGGGCGGAGGAGGCGGAGGGGAGCCCGGCGGAGGTGCCGGCAAGGGTGCCGGCGGAGGCCCCGGCCGGAGGCCCGGCGGAAGCCCCGGCGGGGCGCCCCGGCGGGGTGGACGTGCGGGTCATGTCTTGCAGCCTAGGCGGCCTGTCCGTAAAGAGACCTCCCGGTTCTTCGCACGATCGGATGAATGTGGGACCAAGGGGGCGGTAACGCCGGAGTTCGCCGCTACATTCACGCCGTTCACAGGGCCGGGACCCCGGTCCGTCACGTCAGGAGACCGTGGAGCCGATGACGGAACGACCAGCCCAGCGCGTCCCCAACCGGCAGCTCGCGGCCTTGATCGCGGAAGCCGGTTTCTCCAACGCCGGGCTCGCCCGCCGCGTCGATCAGCTCGGCCTGGAGCATGGTCTCGATCTGCGGTACGACAAGACGTCCGTGACCCGCTGGCTGCGCGGCCAGCAGCCGAGGGGCACCACGCCCGCGCTGATCGCCGAGGTGTTCACCCGCCGCCTGGGCCGCCGGCTCTCCGCCCAGGACCTGGGCCTGGACGCGTGCGCGCCGGTGTACGCGGGTCTGGAGTTCGCGGCCACGCCGGAGGAGGCCGTGGACATCGCCAGCGGGCTCTGGCGCAAGGACTCCGGCTCGCACGCGGAACTGCGCAAGATCGCCTTCACCCCGGCCGGGCTGGTGGTGCCGAGCCGGGACTGGCTGATCGGCCGGGCCGACGAACGGGTGGGCCGCGGCGCCGACCCGGCCGCCGCCCGGGTCCCCGCGCAGGGCCGGGCCGGGGTGCCGCGGCAGCGGCAGATCGACCGGGGGCCGGGGCAGCGGGTGACCGGCGGGGACATCGCGGCACTGCGGTCGGTGAGCGAGCTGTTCCGGACACTGGACCAGGCGTACGGGGGCGGGCACGCCCGCCAGGCGCTGGTGCGGTACCTGGAGCACGAGGCGGAGCCGATGCTGCGCGGCACGTACGGGGAGACGACGGGGCGGCGGCTGTTCGCGGCCGCCGCCGACCTGACCCGGCTCGCGGGCTGGACGTCGTACGACATCGCGGCGCACGGGCTGGCCCAGCGGTACTTCGTCCAGGCGCTGCGCCTGGCCCAGGCGGCCGGGGACCGGCCGTACGGCTCGTACGTGCTGGTGACGATGAGCCGGCAGGCGGTGTACCTCGGGCACGGGCGCGAGGCGGTGCAGCTGGCCCGGGTCGCCCAGCAGGGCGTGGGCTCGGGCCCGCCGCCGGTGGTCCAGGCGATGCTGCACGCGGCGGAGGCCCGGGGGCACGCGGTCCTGGGCGAGGTGCGCGCCGCCACGGCGTCCCTGGTCCGCGCGGAACGCGCGCTGGGCGCGGCCCGGCCCGGTGACGACGTCCCGCACTGGGCGCGCCTCTTCGACGAGGCGCAGCTGGCGGACGAGTTCGGGCACGCCCACCGCGACCTGCAGCAGTACCGCGCGGCGGCGCAGCACGCGGAACGCTCGCTCCAGCTGAGGGGCGCGGCGTTCGCCCGGTCGAGGCTGTTCTGCCGGGTGGTCCTGGCCACGGCCCGGCTGGGGCTGGGCGAACTGGACCAGGCGTGCGCGCTGGGCGCGGAGGCCGCGCAGCAGGCGATGGAGATGCGGTCGGTGCGGGCGGTGGAGTACGTCCGCGAGTTCGAGCGCCGCCTGGAACCGTACCGGGACGCGGCGGCGGTACGGACGTACCGCGAGAGGGTGGCTTCGCTGACGTAGGACTTGCGACCTCGACGGGCCGGGGCCGGGGCTTGGCGGGCCGGGGCCGGGCCTTGGCGGGTCGGGGCTCGGCCCTGGCGGGCGGGCTTCGACCCTGGCGAGTCAGGGCCTTGCCCTGCGGGTCGGGGCTCGGCCCTGGCGGGTCCGGGCTCGGCCAGGCGGGCAGGCTTCGGCCCTGGCGGGCCGGGGCTT
>NZ_JAJAUY010000145.1 GCF_020532625.1 Streptomyces antimicrobicus
GGCGGGGGCGGCGGCCGGATCGGCGACGGTCTCCTCGATGCCCGGCAGGGCCAGCAGGGCCGCCGCGCGCTGCGCGACGGTCGCCACCACCGCGTCGGGCAGCCAGCCGACGCCGTCGCCCGGCGCGTCCGCCCCGAGGGCCCCGGCCAGTTCCCGGGCGCCCGGGCGGAGTGCGGGGTCCTTGGCGAGGCAGGTCCGCAGCAGCGCGTCGAGATCGGGGTCGGCGAGGACCTCCGGACCGAAGTCCGGTGCGTCGTGGACCGTCCGGTAGAGCACCGCGTCGACGGCGCCGGTGCCGAAGGGCAGCACGCCGGTGGCGGCGTAGGCGAGCAGGCACCCGAGGGAGAACACGTCCCCGGCCGGCTCGGCGGGCCGCCCCGACGCCTGCTCCGGCGGGAGGAAGCCGGGCGTGCCGACCAGCACGTCCGTCGCGGTGAGCGCGGTGTGCTCGGCGCCGCGCGCGATGCCGAAGTCGATCAGGCGCGGCCCGTCCGTGCCGAGCAGTACGTTCGCGGGCTTGACGTCGCGGTGGACCAGGCCCTGGTCGTGCATCACCGCCAACGCCTGCGCCAGGGCCCGGCCGAGGACCCGTACGGCGGGCCCGGGCAGCGGCCCGTGGGCGGTGACTGCCTCGGCCAGCGAGGGGCCCGGCACGAACGTGGTGGCCAGCCACGGCTCGGCCGCGTCCGGGTCGGCCCCGGTGACGCGCACCGCCCACGGGCTGTCCACCCGTGCGGCGATCTCGGCCTCGCGGCGGAACCGGGCGCGGAAGTCCGCCTCGTCGGCGTACTCGGCGCGGATCACCTTGACGGCGGCCAGCGCCCCGTCGTCGGTCCGGCCGAGGTAGACCACGCCCATGCCGCCCGAGCCGAGGCGGCCGAGCAGGCGGTGGCCGCCGATCCGGGACGGGTCGGCGGCGAGCAGCGGCTCCATCAGGGCGCCTCCTTCGCGAGCGCCTTGCCGGCCCGGAGGTTCATCTCGCTGGTCCCCTTGACGATGAGCGAGGTCAACTCCTGGGTGGGGAAGCCCGCGGCCCCCTTGCCGGCGACGGCCATCGTGACCGGCCCGAACTGCGACTGCGACCACGTGTAGACGGCCGGGCCGCCGCCCTCGGCCTCGTCGACGTACTCCCCGGTCTCGGAGAAGGCGTCCTCGGTCCAGGCGTTGCCCTGGTCGCCGAAGTAGTTGCCGTTGCCCCACAGGTTCTTGAGCGTCTCGTGCGACGTCAGCCGCTGGTCGGGGCAGCGCAGCACCTCCTCCATGGCGCGGGCCGTCTCCCAGCCGGACTCCTCGCGGTCGTGGTGCACCGTCACCGTCACGTCCAGGCGCACCGTGCCGTGGCCGTCGGCGGCCGGGATGCGGAAGTGACGGGTGCTGGTGGCCAGCACGTCCGCGGGCAGCGCGGCGGTCTGCCAGACGCAGTCCTGGTCGAGGACGGGCCAGCGGCGCGGGTTGCTCTCGAACGGCGTGGCGCGCACGGCCCGCGGGCCGAACACCCGCTCGTCGACGACGATCCGCGCGAGCACGGCCCGGGCCTCGGCGGCGGTGCGCGGCAGTTTCGCCTCGTCCAGCTCGGGCACGAGCGACGGGCCCGTGCGGGACGGGCCGGGGCCGGCGGTGCCCGCCGGCAGTACGGGCGGGGCAGACCCGCCGGCGCCGCGGGGCGCACCGGGCGTGCCGGCCGACCCGCTCGGCCCGCTGCCGTCGGTCTTCCCGCCTGCCGTTCCTCCTGCCGCCCCGCCGGACGAGCAGCCGGCGAGCAGCAGCAGGCCGGCCAGGGCGCAGCCGCAGGCGCGCAGCGCGACGTGCCGTCGGTGATCCGGTGGTCCCCCCACGGGCCGATCGTACCCCGCATCCGGTCGACGCAACGGGCATACGCTGCAAGGAGGTTGGCTCGTCGCGGCCGGGCCGTGCCCGGGCCCGCCCGGCGGGCGGAGGCGGCACGGCGGGCGGAGGCGGCACGGGCCCCTTTTGGACTGCTGCGACCATCCTCAATACGATCCGCCGATGATCACTAGAAAACGGCTGGCGGCCGGGGTGTGCGGCTTGCTCGCCACCCTCACCGTCGGTCTCTCCCCGACGACCGCCACGGCCGGCGAGCCGGCGGCGAAGGAATCGCCCAAGGTCGAGCTGGTCCTCGACGTCAGCGGCTCGATGCGTGCGACGGACATCGACGGCAAGTCCCGGATGGCCGCGGCGAAGCAGGCGTTCAACGAGGTCATCGACGCGGTGCCGGACGAGGTGCGGCTCGGCATCCGCACCCTCGGCGCCACCTACCCCGGTGACGACCGCCAGCTCGGCTGCAAGGACACCAAGCAGCTCTACCCGGTCGGCGCGCTCAACCGGACCGAGGCCAAGACCGCCGTCGCCACCCTCGCCCCCACCGGGTGGACCCCGATCGGCCCGGCGCTGCTCGCCGCGGCCGACGACCTGAACGGCGGCAACGCCACCCGGCGGATCGTGCTCATCACCGACGGCGAGGACACCTGCGCCCCGCTCGACCCCTGCGAAGTGGCACGCGACATCGCGGCCAAGGGGATACATCTGGTCATCGACACCCTCGGCCTCGTCCCCGACGCCAAGACCCGTGAGCAGCTGACGTGCATCGCGGAGGCCACCGGCGGCACGTACACCTCGGTCCAGCACACCGACCAGCTCTCCGGACGGGTGCGCCAGCTCGTCGACCGCGCCGCCGACCCGGTCGTCACCCCCGTGGCCACCCAGGGCGCCCAGCAGTGCCAGGGCGCGCCCCGGCTCGGCCCCGGTCTCTACAGCGACCGCGAGTCCTTCGGCGAGCACCGCTGGTACCAGGTGGCCGTCAAGCCCGGCCAGGAACTGCGCGCCTCGGTCAGCATCGCGGCCGACCGTGCCGTCAACAACGACTACGGCGTCCTGCTGCGCGCCACGACCCTGCACGGCCGGGAGATCGTCCGCGGCTCGGAGGCGGGCGACGGACGCACCGACGTCATCTCCTCCGGCCTGCGCTACCCCAAGGGCCCGGTCGACGAGGACGGCGAGCGGAGCACCGAGACCGTGTGCCTCCAGGTCAGCAACTCCTTCTCCGCCGCGCCCGGCGTGAAGACCACTCCCGGCATGCCGGTGGAACTCACCATCGACGTGGTCGACGGCCCCGACGGGACTTCCGACGTCGCCTCGTTCGGCCTGGGCCGCGGCTGGTGGCTGCTGCTCGTCCTGGCACTCACCGGCCTGCTCGCGGGCCTGGTGTGGGGCTGGCTCTCCCGCTGGCGCATCTCTGTCTGGAGGACCAACTGATGCGGGCCGTACGCGTACTGACCACCGCCCTGCTGGCCGGCGCCGCCACCCTCGCCCTCGCGGGCACCGGCGTGGCGGACACCCCGTCGGCGAGCCCGGGCGGCGGCCACGACAAGGACAAGGGCAAGGCTGCGGCGGACGCGCCGCCGACCGAGGCGGGCACCGGCTTCCGTACGGCGGCCCCGTTCCGGCCGGGGCAGCGGGCCACCGCCTCCGCGTCCACGGGTGACTACCTGTACTGGACGGTCCCGCTGGACTCCGGGCAGCGCGCCACCGTCAAGGCGTCCGTGACCCTGCCCGAGGCGGCCCTGCGGCACGGCGCCTCGACGTGGCGGCTCGACGTGTACGACGGCCTGCGCCGCCGGCAGCCGTGCGTGTACGGCGCCCAGACGGTGACCGCGGACCGGGCCGCGGCCTCGGTCGAGCTGAACTGCACGCTGCGCACGGTCCGCCCCGGCGCCGAGATGTGGTCCGACGACCCCCTGCCGGGCAGCTACTACGTCCGCCTGACCGTCGTCGGCCTGCCCAAGGAGGACCTCGGCCTGCCCGTCAAGGCCGCCGTCGAGGCCGACGTGAAGGACACCGGCGGTGCCTTCGGGACCGACGGCGCGCTCGGCACGCCGCTGGTGACCGGTGCCGTCGCCCAGACCCGCGAGGGCTCGCTGCGCCGGCCCGAGGACGGCTGGTCCGGCGGCCAGTGGTCCGACCGCTGGGTGTGGACCGCCGCCGGGGGAGTCCTGGCCGCCCTCGCGGGCGTCCTCGGCCACTCGCTGACCCGCGGCGCGGGCCGGCCGCGACCGTAGCGCCGCCCCCACCCGCCACGGGACGCCGTACGCCGTCACCCCCGACCGGGGGCGACGGCGTACGGCGTTGCGGACCCGGGGCGCCCGCGCGCACGGGGGCCGCGGCGGCTACGCCCGGTCGAAGTGGTGCAGGTGCCCCGCGGGCGTGAAGCCGTGCCGCGCGTACCAGTGCCGGGGCCAGTCGTGGGCGTCCGCGATCAGGAAGCGGACGGGGAGGTCGGCAGCCAGGTGCAGGGCGGTGTGCAGGACCGCCGTCGCATGACCCCGGCCGAGGTGGGCCTCGGCGGTGACCAGGTCCTCGATCTGGGCGATGCCCGCGGCCGGGTCCGTGTACAGGTCCGCCCACGAGGCGATCTGCCCGTCCGGGGTGCGGGCGGCGACGAAGCGGACCTGTTCCGCCCCGCGCAGCCGGGCCTCCCGGCGGTCCACCAGGTGCCCGATCTCCTCCTCGGTCGCGTGCGGCAGGAATCCCCGCCAGCTCCCGGCGAGCGCCTCGCGCAGCTCCGCCAGCGCCACGGGCGCGGCCGCCGCCGCGGCGGGCGGGACCGGGGCCTCGTGGATCATGACCACGTACGTGTGGTGCGCGTAACCCGCCGCCGTCAGGTACGGGGCGCAGGCCCGGCCCGTGGCGTCGTCGAGCACGGTCACCATCCGGTACGGCAGGTGCGCGAGCGCCTGGTCCAGTCGGCCGGGCAGGGCGGCAGGGCCCCCGGGGTCGAGCGGGCCGTCGACGAACGCCTGGTTGTTGGCCCGGGAGTGGACGTACCGGTCGTCGAGCGCCACGAAGCCGCCGGGCAGCTCGACGGTCCGGGCCGCCTGGCGGCGGGCGAAGGCGGAGAGGAACGCGGCGATGCCGGTGAGCGGGGTGGTGCCGGTAGGGGACATGGGGCGAGCCTAGGCACAGCCGCCCCGCCCGGTCGTCCGAATTTCGCTCACCCGCACGGGCGACCTCGCATCACCCGTGCGGGTGAGCGCACCGGCCGGAGTCCGGCCGCGCCGTGCGGGCGCACACCGCGCGCCCGCGCACGGACCGTGACACGATGCCCTCCTGACATGTGCGGACAGTGAGGAGCGCGACATGCCCGAACTCCGGCCGGACCAGCCGCCCGCCCCCGTGGGCGCCCCCGGTGACTTCGCCGACTGGCACCCGGACGCCCGTCCCCTGCCGACCCGGATCGACGGAACGCGCGCCGCGACCGTCACCGTCCCCGGCGGCGCCGCGGCGGCCGACGGCTATCTGGCCGCCGGCGACTACTGGTTCGACGCCACCGCGCCGGACCGTCCGGCCACCACGGCCACCTGACCCCGCGCCCCGGGCTGCGCGGCCCCGGTCCTCATACCACCGTGCCGCCGTCCGGCCGTCGGTTCCCCGCCGTTCCCGACGCACCGGGCCCGGCCCCGGGCGCGCCCCTGCCATGATCGCGGTGCGGTCGTGCGGTGCGGCCGCGGGACCACGGGCAGGGGAGTTCGGGCATGAAGAGGTTCGGCGTCCTCGTCGCGGTCGGCGTGCTGGCGTTCGGCACGGTGACCACCGGGACCGCGCAGGCGAGCGCGGACGCGGCCGCGCACGGCAGGTGTCCGACCGCGGAGATCTTCGCCACCGACAACACGGCGGTCATCACCGATCCGGCCGATCCCCGCCTGAAGACCCGGCTGGTCCGCTTCGAGCACGAGGTGCGCGGCATCATCCGCGCCCACGGCGCCCGGCCCGGTGCCTCCACCCTGCTGGACGGCGTGTTCTGGTCCGGCGAACTCCAGCGGGCCACCTACGAGCGCTCGCGCGCGTTCGACGTGCACCGGGTCGGCGCCCAGGGGCTGCACCACATCGCCGACGTCGTCCGCAAGCAGTACGACCAGGAGTCCGTCCTGACCTTCCGCTGCCTGCCGCGGACCTCCCCGGAGACCGACGCCGTCGAGATCCGCGCCGACGGGGTCACCGCCACCCGCCTGCACGACGAGCTGGTGGCGGACCCGCAGGCCCGCGAACGCCTCGGCGGCGGCTCCGTCGCGGTCGACGGCCGGCTGATCCTGGTCGCCCCGCTCGCCGAGCTGCCGCTCGCCCGCGCTTTCGCGGAGCGCCTCGGCGTCGACTGGGAGAAGGCCGAGATCCGTTACGGCGACGAGGAGTTCGTCGGCTAGCGGCGCCGACGCGCCCCGGCGGGGCCCTGCGCGGGCGAGGCGTGCGCCGGCCGAGGCGTCGTGCGTGGGCCGGACGGGTCCGGGCGCGGCCGCGCGGAGTGTTGCGCGGGAACGCCGCGCCGCGGTGCGCGCATAGTGCCCCGGTAGACACGACGTACCACGGCCGCGCCGTGCGCCGGGAACGGAGCGAGATGGCGGAGATTTCGGCGGGCGACGTCTTCGGCGCGCCCTGCTGGGTGAGCCTGATGGCACGCGACCTCGCCGGCGCGCAGCGCTTCTACGGCGCCGTCCTCGGCTGGACCTTCCGGCCGACCCGGCTGGGCCAGGCGTTCCGCGTGGCCGAGCTGGAGGGCGTACCCGTCGCCGGGGTCGGCGCCCTGGCGGGCGACCTGTCGCTGGCGGTGTCGTGGACGCCGTACTTCGCCGTCGAGGACGTGGAGGTGGCCGTCTCCCGGATCCGCGAACGCACCGGCACGGTCGCGGTCGGCCCGGTCTCCTTCGAGCGGGCCGGGCGCGGCGCGCTGGCCGCCGACCCGCAGGGCGCGGTGTTCGGCGTGTGGGAGGGGCGGATCCTCTCCGACTGGCGGATCGGCCGCGGACGGGCACCGGCCTGGCTGGAGCTGCGCACCCGGGACGCCTTCCAGGCGGCGGTCTTCTACGGCGAGGTCCTGGAGTGGGCCACGGGCCGGGCCGGCTGCTGCGAGGTCTCCTACGAGAACGACCAGGTGGTGCTGCGCCGCAACGGCGAGGCGCTGGCCCGGCTGGACAGCGGACCGGTGGAGGAGGCCTCCGTCGAACCGGTGCGGCGGCCGCGCTGGCACGTCCACTTCGAGGTGCCCGACCTGGACGCGGCGCTGGACGCCGCCACCGCGCTGGGCGGGACCGTCGTCCGGGTGGCGGAACCGGACGACCCCGAGCCGTCGGTGACCCTGCGCGACGTCGACGGGGCCCTGTTCGACCTCCATGCCGCCGCCCCGGCCGACCAGGGCGGCGCGCTACCGGGCGGCCGGTGAACCGAAGCGGATCCGGGCGGCCACGGGCAGGTGGTCGCTGCCGGTCGCCGGCAGGGTCCGGATCTCGCCGACGGTGCCGGAACGCACCAGCACCTGGTCGATCCGCGCCAGCGGGAACGCGGCGGGCCAGCTGAAGGCGACACCGCGTACGGGCGCGGAGGTGCGGGAGGTCACCGGCGCCAGGCCGCGGTCGTCCACGGTGCCGTTGAGGTCTCCCAGCAGCACCACCGGCTCCAGCGGCTCGGCGGCCAGGGCGGCGCCCAGCAGGGCGGCGCTCTCGTCGCGCCGGGCGGAGCCGAAGCCGCCCGGTCCGAGCCGGACCGACGGCAGGTGCGCGACGTACACCGCGACCTCACCGCGGGGCGTACGGGCGGTGGCGCGCAGCCCGCGGTTCCAGTCCGGGCCGACCGACCGGGGCCTGATGTCCACCGGCCGGACGTCCGTCAGCGGATGCCTCGACCAGAGCCCCACGGTGCCCCGCACCGCGTGGTGGGGGTAGTCGGCGGACAGCGCCTGGACGTACGCCGGCAGCGCGGCCGGCGTCAGCTCCTCCACCGCGATCAGGTCGGCAGCCGCGTCCGCCAGGGTCCGCGCCGTGCCCGCCGGGTCCGGGTTCTCGTCGCCGGCGTTGTGCTGGACGGCGACCAGGTCGTACGGCCCGGCGTCCGCGGGCAGCAGCAGCGGGCCGAACTGCGCCGCCCAGACGGCGGCCGGCAGCAGCGCGGCGGGCACCGCGAGGGCGCAGCGGCGCAGCAGGGCCCGTCCCAGCAGCACCGGCACGGCCAGCCCCAACCACGGCAGGAAGGCCTCCAGCAGACTGCCGAACCGGCCCCCGGTGTTGGGGACGACGGCGGGAAGGGCCATGACGACGGCGATCAGCACCCCGGCCGCCACCAGCCCCCGCCCGCGCCGCCACGGGCCCACCTCCGCGCCCCGCCCGCGCCGCCCCCGGTCCCCGTCCGCGCCCCGCCCGCCCCACCTGACCACGCCGCCCCTTCCCTCCCGCCGCCCCCGTCCGCTCCTGCTACGACGCCCGGCCCGACCACGGGGTTCCGGGGACGGCCAGGACGGCTACGCCTGCGGCGCGGGCACCCGACCGTCGGCGACCAGACCGGCCAGCACCGCCTGGCCGAGCGCCTGGACGGCCGACTGCGGCCGGACCATGACCGTCACCTCCTTGATCCGTCCGTCCTCGGCGAAGTGCAGCAGGTCCAGGCCGTGCACCTGCTTGCCGCCCACGGTCACCCGGAACGGCAGGACCGCCGAGGGGGCCTCCCGGCCGTCCGCGCCGGTCTCGGACGCACCCTCGTAGCGGCCGATGTAGCGGATGTCCTCGAAGAGCCGCACCAGGACGCCGAAGAGGGCCGTCACGCTCTCCTTGCCCTCGAACGGCCGGTACTTGACCGGGCTGTAGAGGCGGACGTCGTCGGTCAGCAGCTCCGCGAGGGCGGCGAGGTCACGGGCGTCGACCGCGGCGCGGAAACGGTCGGCGAGGGCGGTGACGGACTCGGGCATGGGCTCCTCCGTACTCATCGATGTGAATAGTCAGATCCTTGACTATGATGGCGGGCATGTCCATGGCGTACCCGACGGAAGGACCCACCGATGGCCTTGCGGCACGCCGTGCTGGCGGCGCTCCTCGACCGTGAGCTGAGCGGCTACCAGCTGGCCAAGGCGTTCGACCTGGGCGTGGCCAACTTCTGGCACGCGCTGCCCCAGCAGCTCTACGCCGAACTGACCCGGCTGGAGCAGGACGGCCTCGTCACCGGCCGGGACGTGCCGCAGGAGACCCGCCCCACGAAGCGCCTCTTCCGGGTGACGGACGCCGGCCTCGCCGAACTCGACCGCTTCGCCGCGGCGGCCTCCAAGCCGTCCTTCCTGCGCGACGACCTGCTCGTCAAGATCCAGGCCGCCGACCACGTCGCCGTCGGCCCGCTGATCGAGCAGCTCACCGACCGCGCCGCCTTCGCCCGGGCCAAGCTGGACCTCTTCGAACAGCTGCTGCGCACCATGCGCGGCGACCGCACCGAGGAGGAGTTCCTGCGCCACGGCGAGCGCGTCGGCCCCTATCTGACCTGCCTCGGCGGCATCACGTACGAGCGGGGCAACCGCGACTGGTGCGAGCGCGTGCTCGCCGTGCTCGAGGAGAGGCAGGCCCTCGGTGCCCGGACCTGACCACGCGGCACCCGTCCTGCGCTACGTCGCCCTCGGCGACAGCCAGACCGAGGGCGTCGGCGACGGCGACGACACCGCCGGGCTGCGCGGCTGGGCCGACCGGCTCGCCGAGCACCTCGCCCGGCTCGAACCCGGCCTGACCTACGCCAACCTGGCCGTCCGCGGCCGGCGCGCGGGCGAGGTGCACGCCGAGCAGCTCGCCCCGGCCCTCGCCCTGCGGCCCGATCTGGCCACCGTGGTCGCCGGGGTCAACGACCTGCTGCGGCCCCGGTTCGACGCCGACGAGACCGCCGGGCACCTGGAGGCGATGTTCGCCGCGCTCACCGGCACCGGTGCCCGGGTGGCCACGCTCACCTTCCCCGACCCCGGCGGCCTGGTCCCCCTGGCCCGCCCCCTCGCCCCGCGCGTCGCCGCCCTCAACGCCCGGATCCGGCAGGCGGCGGACCGCCACGGGGTCGCCGTCGCCGACACCGCCGGTCACGCCGTGGTCGGCGACCCCCGGCTGTGGAGCCCGGACCGGCTGCACGCCGCTCCGCCGGGCCACCAGCGGATCGCCGACGCCGTCGCCCACGCCCTCGCGCTGCCCGGCAGCGACGACGCCTGGACCCGGCCGCTGCCCGCCGACGCCACCCGCACCGGCCGGTCCGCCGCCGTCGTCCGTGAACTGCGGTGGGCCGGGGCGTTCCTCGGGCCCTGGCTGGTGCGCCGCCTGCGCGGCACCTCCTCCGGCGACGGCCGCACCGCCAAGCGACCGCACCCGCTGCCGGTCACCGTGCCCTAACGCGCGCCGCCACCACGGCCCGGGGCCGCGACGCGCCACAGCCGGCGGTCGCCGGCCAGGATGACCGCGTCCCCCGACGGCCGCACCAGCAGCCGGGCGTCCTCGTGCCCCGCCGTGCCCGAGGACCAGACCGTACGGCCGCCGGCGGCCCGGACCCGCAGCTCGCCGTCGGCGGAGAAGTACGCGTCGACGCCCTTGCCGGTCGTCCCGGACGTCCACAGCGCACGCTCCTGGTCGTCCTGGAGCACCAGGTCCCCGTCGGTGTCGAGGAGCAGCCGGACCGCGCCCGCGTCCAGGACGTCGCCCGGCCGCAGCACGGTGCCCCGGTGCACCTCGATCGCCGTGTCCAGCTTCCCCGCCGCCAGCGCGCGCAGGGCCGGCACCGACGGCGTGAAGGCGTAGACGGCGCCCTCGGTGCGCACGAACTGCTGGAACGCCAAGGTGGTGGCCCGCCCGCCGTCGGCCGAAGGGGATTCGAAGGCGGCCGGCGAGGCGGGCCCGATGACGGGGTCGCAGCCGGTCACCGGGTGCCGGGCCGGCGGGAAGTCCCGCTCGTTGGTCCACCGCTTGACGATGAACTCGAACTGCTCGACGAGGTCGGCCTGGTGGCTGACGAAGACCAGCCCGCGCGCCGAACCGTCGTCGCTCCGGCCGTCGACGACCCCCCGCGCGTCGCGCCGCAGGGGCGGGCCGAAGGGGATCCCGCGGCGGATGATGCGCCGGGCGTCGACGTCGCCCGCGGGCAGCGGGGGCCGGCCCGGGGCCAGCGTGAGTCCGGCCCGCGGGTTGCTCTTGCGGATGTGCGCGAACAGCGGGGTGGTCCAGCCGTTCGGGTCGTCGTGGAAGTCCAGCGGGCCGTCGATGTCCTCCCCGGGTACGGGGATCCGCTCGGCGGCCGGGCAGGTGGCCACCGGGGCGCCGCCGGGCCAGCGGCCGACCATCCGGGAGGCGAGCCACCGGGTGTCGGCGTCGGCGGGTGCCGCCCCGGACCGCTTCAGCCGGTCCAGGCACTCCCCGAGCTGGTCCCACCAGCCCGCGACGTCCTGGGCCAGCCGCCGTACGACGTGGAAGGACCCGCCCGTGGCCCACACCGGCAGACCGGCCGGGCGCTGCCCCACCTTCTCGTGGCCGACCAGGAACTCACCGGCCGGCACCAGCCGGGTGCCCGGCTTGCCCAGCACGGTCGTGCCCGACTGCGGGTCCGGCGCGTCGAAGCCCCGCACGCCCGGCTGGCTGATCGCGTCCAGGAAGCCGAAGTGCTCGTGCCCGCGCAGCGCGTCGGGCAGGGTGGCGGCGTCCTGCCGGAACAGCACCGCGGCCTGCGCCCGGTCGAGCGCCCGCTCGTGGCGCTCGACCGCCTCCGCCAGGCGCCGCGCGTCGTCACCGGCCAGGGTGAGCACGGCGTGCACCTCGTCCTGGGAGGCACCGAACAGCCAGCCGTCGGGGGCGCTGGGACCGGTGTCGCCGAGCGCCTCGGCCCGCGTGGCCGCGCCCTCGGCGAACGCCTCGGCCGTGCTGCCCGCCCGGACGGCGGGGAAGGGGTCCTTGTCCGCGAGGAGGGCCAGCCCCGGGTAGGTCAGGCTGATGCCCGCCCACAGCACGGACATGCGGGTCGGGTCCACGCCCTTGCGCAGCCGGCGCGCCTTGCTGAACTCGGCGTTGAAGCGGGCGACCTGATCGGTCGTGGCCAGTTCGGGCAGCAGCGCGCCCAGCCAGCGCCGTGCCTGCCCGGCATCGCGGAAGTGCACGAACAGCAGGCAGGCGTGGTCCTTGCGGAAACCCGCGAGGATGTCTCCCTGGGTGGAGGCGTCCGCCCGCAGGGGCAGTTCGGCCGCCGCCCGGGACACCGCCTCCGGCGCGGCGGCCGGGGCGGGCGGCCCGGCGGCCACCGCCGGAGCCGCGGCGGCCGTACCGCCGCCGACGGCGAAGGCGGCCGCGGCACAGGCGCCGGCGCGTACGACCGTACGGCGGGCCGGGTGCGGGGAAGGCGAGCACTCCATCGGGACCTCCAGGCAGGGTGACGGGGCATCCGGATGACGCCGGGAGGGCGGGCCGAGCTGCCGATGATCATCACCCTGGGCGATCACGCGGAACCGCGCGAGGCGGGGGAACCGATGGAGTGACCAGGACCCTCCGGACGACGGGTTCTGGCGCGTCGTCAGGTGGGTCCCGAGGGGACCGCGTCAGTCCATGTCGAGGTAGTAGACCCCGGCCTTGGCGTCGGCGAAGAGGGTGAACTGCACGGTCGGCGCGCCCCCGTCCTCGTCCGGCTCCGTCTCCACCGGCTCCGCGCTGACGAGGACGAACTCCTCGTACCCCTCGAAGTTGCCGGGCCCGTCCGCGACGCCCACATGGATCGGCGTGTCGTCCGGGAGGCCGTCGAGGGCGCTGCGCAGCCGGGCCGCGGTCCACACCTGAGGGGCGTGTTCGAAGGTGTCTGCCATGGCGTGAAGCGTAGGGGCGCGTGCCGCGCGGGCGGGTACGGCGCGCCGGACACGCCCGCCCGTGCCCCCGGCCGCGGTCACTCGAACCGGCTGGTGTCCCCCGCACCCCGGCGGACGATCTCGGCCCCGCCGCCGGAGAAGTCGACGACCGTGGTCGGCCGGGTGCCGCAGTCACCCGAGTCGACCACCGCGTCCACCATGTGGTCGAGCCGCTCCTTGATCTCCCAGCCCTGGGTGAGCGGTTCCTCCTCGCCCGGCAGCAGCAGGGTGCTCGACAGCAGCGGTTCGCCGAGCTCGGCCAGCAGCGCCTGGGTGACGACGTGCTCGGGGATGCGCACCCCCACCGTCTTCTTCTTCGGGTGCATCAGCTGCCGCGGCACCTCGGCCGTCGCGCGCAGGATGAACGTGTACGGGCCCGGGGTGGCCGCCTTGACGGCGCGGAACACGTCGTTGTCGACGTGCACGAACCGGCCCAGCTGGGCGAAGTTCTGGCACACGAGGGTGAAGTGGTGCCGGTCGTCGAGGTTGCGGATCGACCGGATCCGGTTGATCCCGTCCCGGTTGCCGAGCTGGCAGCCCAGCGCGAAGCACGAGTCGGTCGGGTACGCGATCAGGGCGCCGGAGCGGATGCTGTCCGCCACGGTGCTGATCGTGCGCCGCTGGGGGGTCTGCGGGTGCACGTCGAAGTACTTGGCCACCCGCCGAGCCTACGCCTTCCGGCCGTACGGCACGGGGTCGACCGGAGTGAGCACGCCCAGCCGCTCCTCGACCGCCCGCGCCGCGTCCAGGCACACGTCCTCCCGGAAGGCTCGTCCCACGAGCTGCACGCCGCAGGGCAGCCCGTCCACCACCCCGGTCGGCACGGCCACCGCGGGCACCCCCACGAAGCTGGTCGCGGTGCACAGCCGCAACCCGGCGGCCACCCGGTCCCGGCCCGCCCGGTCCCGCGACTCCAGACCCGGCTCCACCGCAGGCTCGGTGAACACCGGGCCGAGCAGCAGCGGGTAGGTGTCGAGGAACTCGGCCCAGGAGCGGCGGATGTTCAGCCAGCTGCCCATCAGCCGCACCAGTTCGTCCCGGTCGGCGGGCGGGGTGCGTTCCATCGCCCACGCGATGTACCGGTCGCCGCCCTCGCCCAGCAGCGTGCGCACCACCGGCCAGGCGGGGGCGAACTCGGTCACGGTGATCTTCCCGTACACCTCCAGCGCCTCGTCCAGGCGCGGGACGTCGGCCACCTCCTGGACCTCGTACCCGGCGTCGCGCAGCGCGTCGGCCGCCGTCGCGACGGCGGCGCGCACGACCGGGTGGACGCCGTGCCCGCCGGGGTCGGTCACGACCGCGACCCGCACCGGGCCGGGCAGCGGCGGGCCGAAGGCGGGCACCGGCACCGCCCGCGGGTCGCGCGGATCGGCCCCGGCCAGCACCTCGTGGACGAGCCGCAGGTCGGCCACGCGCCGGGCCAGCGGACCGTCGGTGACCAGGAACTGGGAGGCCGGACCGGGGTCCTGCGGCCCGGCGACGCGGTGGTCGGCCGGGTAGCGGCCGGTGGACGGCTTCAACGCGGCCACCCCGCAGAACTGGGCGGGCACCCGCACCGACCCGCCGGAGTCGTTGCCCAGGCCGAAGGCGGCCAGGCCCGTGGCCACGGCCACCGCGTCGCCGCCGCTGGTCCCGCCCGGGGTCCGGGTCGGGTCCCAGGGGTTGACCGTGTCGCCGTACAGCTCGCTGCGGGTGTGCATGCCGGCGAGGATCAGGGTCGGGACGTTGCTGTGCCCGATCGGGATCGCCCCGGCCGCGCGCAGCCGGGCCACCGGGGGCGCGTCGGCCGGGGCCACCAGGTCCCGGAAGCGGGGCGTGCCGAAGGTGGTCGGTACGCCCTCGATCGCGGTGGTCTCCTTCACCGTGAACGGCACGCCCGCCAGCGGCCCGAGCTCCTCCCCGGCGGCCCGCCGCCGGTCCGTGCGGGCCGCGGCCTCGCGGGCCCGGTCCGCCAGCAGCTGGGTGACGGCGTTGACCCGCGGGCCTGCCTCGGCGATGCGCTCCAGGTGACTGTCGACCAGCTCGACGGCCGAGACCTCACCGGCGCGGACCGCCGCCGCCTGGGCCGTGGCCGGCATGCGCCACAGGGCGTCCTGCATGGCGCCCGTCCTTTCACTCGGGTTTTTCCGATGCGCTCGCATCGGTTCTGCGGGGAACAGTAACCCGGGAAGTGATGCGCCCGCATCGAATAAAGTCGTGGGGGGGGGGGGGGGGGGGGGGGGGGGGCGGGCGGGGGCGGGGGGGGGG
>NZ_JAJAUY010000146.1 GCF_020532625.1 Streptomyces antimicrobicus
CTCCCCCGACGAGCGGTCGGTGCTGACGACGGTGGCCCGGATGCTGGCCCGCTGCGTGCGCTGGTCGGCGTAGGCGGGGGTGAGCCGCCCGGACGGGCGTTCGGCCCGCGGTCGCGGGGCGGGCGGGCGCGCGTCGGACAGGCCCTGCGCCTCCCGCGCCGCGATCTCCTTCAGCCGCATCGACAGCTGGAGCGTGCTCGGCCGCTCCTCGGGGTCCTTGGCCAGGCACGCCCGCACCAGCGGCGCCAGCGAGTCCGGTACACCGATCAGCTGCGGCTCCTCGTGCACCACCCGGTAGAGCATGACCTCGGAACTGCCGTGCCCGAAGGGGGAGTCCGCCGTCGCCGCGTAGGCGAGCGTGGCGCCCAGGGCGAAGACGTCGGTGGCCGGGGTCACGACCGCGCCGCGCACCTGCTCGGGCGCGAGGAAGCCGGGGGAGCCGACGGCGGTCCCGACATGGGTGAGGGTGCTGGCACCGGTGGCCCAGGCGATGCCGAAGTCGATGATGCGGGGGCCCTTGGGGGAGAGCAGGATGTTCGAGGGCTTCAGGTCGCGGTGGACCACGCCGGCCTCGTGCACGGCGACCAGGCCCTCCGAGAGCGCGGCGCCGATCGCCGCGATCTGGGCGGCGCCCAGCGGCCCCTCCTCGGCCACCTTGTCGTGCAGCGAGGGCCCGGGCACGTACTGGGTGGCGAACCACGGCCGCTCGGCCTCCAGGTCCGCGGCCACCAGCCGGGCCGTGCAGCCGCCGCGGATCCGCCGGGCGGCGGACACCTCACGCGCGAACCGCGAACGGAACTCCTGGTCCTCGGCCAGATCGGGCCGGATCACCTTGAGCGCGACGCGCTGGCCGCGGCGGTCCGAGCCGAGGTAGACCACACCCATGCCGCCGGCACCGAGCCGCCGGTGCAGCCTGAACGAGCCGACGACTCGCGGGTCCTCGCGTCGGAGCCGCATCATCGCCATGTCCACCCCGCTGACCGGTCGTCCTGTTGACGTGGCACAGCTTACGGACGATCCGCCACGCGCGCTCAGAGGCCGCGCCCTGGTCGGGAGATTCGATTGTCAGTGCGGCGCAGCACACTTGAGGGAGGCTCAGGCCCGCGGACCGCCGCCGCGGCCTCGTACGGATGTGCGGCCAACGGGCTTGCGGCGCAAGGATCTTGACCCCGCCGTCGGCGCCGGCCGGATCCCGCCGGTCGGGTCGGGGCGCGCGGGCGCCGCGGGCCGGTGCGACCGGAGCACCGTACGGCGAGGCCCGTGTGCGGGGAGTGACGCGCGTGAGCGAAGTCACTCACTCGCGGTGACCCCTTCCGGGAAGACCCGCACTCCGGGGGAGGCGTCTCCACCCAGGGGAGTACGCCGCCTCCGGTGCCGTCATCCTCCTGTAGGCCCGCCAAAGGGTACGAGGGCATGAGGCCACGGGGATTCAGCGCGCCTAAGGTGGAGCACAAGCGGCGGGTGGCGCACTCGTCCCCCGAGGTCACACGCCCGCCGCGACCAAGACGAACAGGGAGAGGATCATGGCGCACGTCGCACGATCGGGACGCAAGGCGTTCGCGTTCAACGGCCATGAGTCCGGTACACGCCACCCGCTGGTGGCCGTCGCGATGGTCCTCCCCCTGGCCACCCTCCTGGTCGTCCTCTTCGGCGGCTGGGACGCGGTGGTGACACAGGCGTCGTCCGTGGGCGCGATGCTGGGGCGCTGAGCGGCGCCGCCGGCCGGGGAGAGCGGCCCGGGCCGGTCATCGCAGCCACGACCCCGTGGGGACGGGGGTAGGGCGGACGGCAGTGAAAGGGCGCTGCCCGTACGACTGGGGAGTCGTACGGGCAGCACCCGTTCGTCCGGGCCCGGCGCCCCGCGCGGCGTGCCGCGTACGATCCCCCGGGGGCGACCGCCCCGTACGACCTGGGGGTGTCCGTGACCGTTTCCCTCCCCGCCGCCCTGGCCGCGCACGTGCCCGGCCGGTCCGACGGGCCCGAGCACACCGGCTACGAGGTCCTGGCCGACCGCGCGGACGCCACCGTGGTCCGCTGCCGCGACCTGGTCGTCAAGGCCCACGCCGGTGACACCGACCGCCCCGCCCTCGCCGTACGGCTGCGGATCGCCGCCGACCCCGCCCTGGCACCGGTCCTGCTGGCTCCCGTACGCCCCGCCGCGGGCGAGGTCCGGGGCCGTCCGGTCTCGCTGTGGCCCTACGGCGCCCCCGTCGACCCCGAGCGCCCCGAGGACGCCCCCTGGGAGGAGGCGGCCCGCCTGCTGGCCGCGCTGCACCGCACGCCTGTCGCCGCCCTGCCGGGCCCGCTCCCGCCGATGCGCGGCCCGGCGAAGGTGGCCCGGGCGCTGCGCCGCATGACCCGGGCGGCCGGCCCCGCCGGTCCCTACGGGCATCCGTACCCCGAGGCCGAGCAGGTCCGGGCGGCCGCCGCGCGGCTGCCCGGCTGGGCTCGCGGGGCGGAGCCGGCGCCCGCCGCCGGCGCGCTCTGCCACGGCGACCTGCACCTGGGCCAGCTGGTGCGGCACCCCGCCCCGGGCGGGCCCTGGCGGCTGATCGACGTGGACGACCTCGGGCTGGGCGACCCCGCCTGGGACCTGGCCCGGCCCGCCGCCTGGTACGCCGCCGGGCTGCTGGACCCCGGGGCGTGGCTGCGCTTCCTGGAGGCCTACCGGGCCGCGGGCGGCCCGGCGGCCGGCCCGGCCGACGCGGACCCCTGGCCCCGGCTCGACCTCGCGGCACGGGCGCTCACGGTGCAGAGCGCCGCTCTCGCGGTCGCCAAGGCGGCCGAGGCCGGGCGCCGGCTGGACGGGGTGGACCGGGCCCTGACCGATGCCTGCGCCCGGATATCCGTCCTCCCGCCCGACGGGGGACCGGCCGGTACGCCGTAGGGTGTGGCGCGTGCCACGGCGCCGGTCCGTGGCGACGTACGACGGCGAGGAGTTGAGCCGATCATGCAGTGTCCGAAGTGCCACGCGGTGATGCACACGTACAACCGCAGCGGTGTCCAGATCGAGCAGTGCAGCAACTGCCGGGGGATCTTCCTGGACTACGGCGAGCTGGAGGCCCTGACCCGGCTGGAGGCCCAGTACACCGGCGGGTACGGCCAGGTGCCCCCGCCGGCCGCCCCGCCCGCGCCGCCCGCCTACCCGGCCGCGCACGCCGCCGCCCCCGCGTGGGGAGCCCCGCACCACGGCGGCCACCACGGACACGGCCACGGCCACCGCGGCTTCGGCCGGCTGCTCTTCTCCTCCTGAGCAACGCGAGAGCCCCGGCCGTGGAGACGGCCGGGGCTCTCGGTGCGGTGGACGATACTGGGATTGAACCAGTGACCTCTTCCGTGTCAGGGAAGCGCTCTCCCGCTGAGCTAATCGTCCTCGGGACCACGACCCGGAGGCCGTGGGTACTGCGTGTTACTGCGTGGACGATACTGGGATTGAACCAGTGACCTCTTCCGTGTCAGGGAAGCGCTCTCCCGCTGAGCTAATCGTCCTCGGGACCACGACCCGGAGATCGTGGGTACTGCGTGTTACTGCGTGGACGATACTGGGATTGAACCAGTGACCTCTTCCGTGTCAGGGAAGCGCTCTCCCGCTGAGCTAATCGTCCTTGGAGGTGGAGACGGGATTTGAACCCGTGTAGACGGCTTTGCAGGCCGTTGCCTCGCCTCTCGGCCACTCCACCCCGTCAGTAGCAGGGGGTCTCGGGAAGATCCCCCACTTCGAGCGGACGACGAGATTCGAACTCGCGACCCTCACCTTGGCAAGGTGATGCTCTACCAACTGAGCCACGTCCGCCTGTCGGCCCGTTCCGCTTCGGGGTTTTTCCCCGCCGCGTCCCGGCGACGTGTTGAACTCTAGCGGATTCCCGGGCCAGCTCAAAAACGCGTTTCCGCAGCGTGCTGCCGTCCGATCACCAGCCGTCATCCCGAGGTCACCTCACCGGCGCCTTTCGGCCGCCGGTCATAGACTCACAGCCGTGCACGATCTGCCTCCCATGGCCCGCTTCGGCGGCCTCCTCGCGACCGATCTGCGCGACGTGACCAGCGATCCCGCCGCCCTGGAGGCCACCGGCTTCTGGGCGGTGGCGGCGGACTTCGAGGGCCGGCTGGTGTGCGCGCGCTTCGGGGACATACGCCCCGACCCGGTCCCCGCACCCGTCCCCGGCGCCTGGCGCGGCCCCGCCGCCGGCGCGTGGACCTCCTCCCTGGACCGCGACGCGTACGTGTCCGGCGTCCGGCGGATCCGCGAGCACATCGCGGCCGGCGAGGTCTACCAGGCCAATCTGTGCCGGGTGATGTCCGCGCCGCTGCCCGATCCGGCCGGGGCCGACGTGGACGCCCTGACGGCGCTGCTCGCCCGGGGCAACCCCGCCCCCTATGCAGGAACGATTCGGCTGCCGGCCCACGGCGTGGAGATCGCCACCGCCTCGCCCGAGCTGTACCTGCGCCGCCGGGGCCGGCACGTCGAGTCCGGCCCCATCAAGGGCACCGGCCGCACCGCGGCGGACCTGCTGGAGAAGGACCACGCCGAGAACGTCATGATCGTCGACCTGGTCCGCAACGACCTCGGCCGCGTCTGCGCCACCGGCTCCGTCGCCGTCCCCGAGCTGTGCGCCGTCGAGGAGCACCCCGGCCTGGTCCACCTCGTCTCCACCGTCAGCGGGGACCTCGCCGAAGGCGCCGGCTGGGCCGAGCTGCTCGCCGCCACCTTCCCGCCCGGCTCCGTCACCGGCGCCCCGAAGTCCTCCGCGCTGCGGATCATCGACGCCCTGGAGACCTCCCCCCGCGGCCCCTACTGCGGCGGCATCGGCTGGGTCGACGCCGACCGCGGCACCGGGGAGCTCGCCGTCGGCATCCGGACCTTCTGGATCGACCGCGAGGCGCCCGGCGGGGCCCGCCTGCTCTTCGGCACCGGCGCCGGGATCACCTGGGGCTCCGACCCCGAGCGGGAATGGGCCGAGACCGAACTGAAGGCCGCCCGGCTGCTCGCGGTAGCGTCGGGCGCGTACCAGGACAGTGGAAGGACCGTACGGTGACGATCTGGCTCGACGGCAGGCTGCGGGACGCCGACGACGCGAAAGTGTCCGTGTTCGACCACGGGCTGACCGTGGGCGACGGCGTCTTCGAGACGCTCAAGGCCGAGCACGGCCGGGCCTTCGGCCTCACCCGGCACCTGCACCGGCTCACCCGCTCGGCCCGGGGGCTGGGCCTGCCCGACCCCGACCTCGACGAGGTCCGCCGCGCCTGCGCCGCCGTGCTGGCCGCCCGCCCCGTGCCGCTCGGCCGGCTGCGCATCACCTACACCGGCGGGGTGTCCCCGCTCGGCTCGGACCGCGGCGAGGCCGGCCCCACGCTCGTCGTGGCCCTCGCCGAGGCCGTCCGGCGGCCCGACACCACCGCCGCGATCACCGTCGACTGGGTCCGCAACGAGCGCAGCGCCGTCGCCGGGCTGAAGACCACCTCCTACGCCGAGAACGTCGTCGCCCTGGCCGCCGCCGCCCGCGCCGGCGCCTCCGAGGCCCTCTTCGCCAACACCGTCGGCCGGCTCTGCGAGGGCACCGGCTCCAACGTCTTCGTCGTCCTCGACGGCGTCCTGCACACCCCGCCGCTCGCCTCCGGCTGCCTCGCCGGCATCACCCGGGACCTGCTGCTGGAATGGACCGGCGCCAAGGAGACCGACCTGCCCTTCGAGGCCCTGCGGGAGGCCGAGGAGATCTTCCTCACCTCCTCCCTGCGCGACGTCCAGGCCGTCGTACGCCTCGACGACCGCGTCCTCGGGGACGGCCCCGGACCGGTCACCGCCGAGGCCATGCGGCTGTTCGACGAGCGGGCCGGCGAGGACCTGGACCCCTGACAGGCCCCCGCCGTCTGCGGCGGTCTCCCGCACGGCCCCTGCCGCGGGGCTGACGCGAGCGGCCGCCGGCGGGTAGAACACCAGGGATGACCACCACCCTGCGGCCGTCCGCGCCGCTCCAGCAGACCGCGACGGGGGCGCGTTCGCGCCCGTACGAGATCCGCGTCAACAGCAGAAGGGTCGGCGCGCTGGTGATCGCCGCCGACGGCCCGCTCGGGCCGGCCGTCGGGGAGCTGCGCGAGCTGTACGTCGAGGAGCCCGACCGCGGCCGCGGCCGCGCCACGGTGGCCGCCCTGGCCGGCGAGGAGGTGCTGCGCGGCTGGGGCTGCCGCCGGGTGCGGGTCGCCGTCCCCGCCTCCTCCGCCGGCGGGCTGCGCCTGGCCACCGCGCTGGGCTACACCGAGTCCGGGCTCACCCTGTGCAAGGAGCTCCCGGCGGCTCCGCCCGCGCTGCCCGAGGGTGTCGGCGCCCGCCCGATGACCGAGGCGGAGTACGCGCGCTGGCTGCCGCGGGCCGTCGCCTCGTACGCCGAGCGCTGCCAGGAGCGGTCGGGCCTCGGCCCCGAGGAGGCCCGCGCGTTCTCGGCCGCCCAGCACACCGAGCTGCTGCCCCAGGGACCGGCGACCGAGGGCATGAGCATCAGCGTCCTGGAGGCGGCAGCGGCCGACCGCCGAGAGCCGCTGGGGCACGTCTGGGTGGCCACCGGGCAGGAACTGCCCGGGGGCGGCAGCGGCGCCTACGTCTACGACGTCGAGGTCGACGCCGCCCACCGCGGCCGGGGCCACGGCCGCGGCCTGCTGCTCCAGGCCGAACGGGTCGCGCTGGCCGCGGGAGCCCGGCGGATCGCCCTGTTCGTCGACTCCGGCAACACCCCGGCCCGCGGCCTGTACGCGTCGCTCGGCTACCGCACCACCACCGTGCACCTGGGCAAGCCGCTCTGGTAGGCCCCGTCCCCCCGACCCCCGTACAGGGGGACGGGGCCTGGCTGTGGGGAGCGGTGGTGCAAGGGAAACCTAACCGCGGCCGCCCGGGGCCCGCGCCCCACCACGGGTTGAACCCGCCTCCCCCCACAGCGGGTGCCGGCTACCACCAGGGTGGTACGTCTGCCGTCACCCGGGACGCGCCCGCCGTGCGCCGCATACGCTCGGACGGTGTCAGCGCCGTCCGTACTGCCCGACCCGCGCCGCGACGGGACCGACGGGACCGACCGGGCCGACGGGACCGACCGGACCCACCGGACCGGGGGGACCGACGGAACCGACCGGACCGACCGGATCCGGTCCGCGGCCCGCCGTGCCCTGCCGCACGTCGCCGAAGTCGGCTACGCCGTCGGTTCGTTCGGCATCTCCTTCACCATGCTCCACAACTGGCCCGACCCCTACGGCTACTGGCGCGACACCGACCGCTGGGCCTACGCCCTGCTGGCCGCGGTCTACCTGCCGCTCGCGCTGCGCCGCCGGGCCCCCGTCGCCCTGTTCGGCTGGGTCGCCGCCGCCGTCCTCGGCTACTTCACCCTCGGCTACTACCACGTGGTCGTCGTGTGCGGTCTCGCCCTCGCCCTCTACACCGTCGCCGCCCTGCGCCCGCGCCGCACCTCCCTGCGCTGCGCCGGGGTCGCGCTCGTCGTGCTGCTGTGGGGGACCCGGCTCGCCGAGCCGGGGATCGGGGGGCTCAGCGTCGCGTTCGTGACCGTGACGACCGTCGTGTGCTGGGTGGCCGGGGACGGCTCCCGGCGGATGGCGGAGCGCGGCGAACGGCTGGCCGCCCTCACCCGGGCGCTGCGCCACGAACAGGAGGAACGTTCCCGCCGGGCCGTGGCCGAGGAACGGCTGCGCATGGCCCGTGAACTGCACGACGTCATCGCCCACCACGTCTCGGTCATCTCCGTCCAGAGCGGACTGGCCCGCTACGTCTTCGCCTCCGACCCCGGCACCGCGCTCGGCGCGTTGGAGACCATCGCCGGCAGCAGCCACGAGGCCATGGCGGAGATGCGCCGGATGCTGGTCCTGCTGCGCAGCGGGGACGGCGAGGGCCCCGACGCCCTCACCACGGCCGGCTGCGCCCCCGCCCCCGACCCGGGTCTCGGTCCCGCCCCCGGCCTCGCCCGGCTCGACGACCTGGTCCGCCGGGTCGGCGCCACCGGCGTCCAGGTGGCCCTGCGCACCACCGGGACCCCGTACGCGCTGCAGGCGGGGGCGGACCTGTGCGCGTACCGGGTGGTGCAGGAGGCGCTCACCAACGTCCTCAAGCACGCCCCCACCGCCACCCTGGTGCGCGTCGTCGTCGACTACCGGCCCGGCGAACTGGCCGTCACCGTCACCGACGACGGGCAGCGGCCACTTTCGGACAGCCCGGCCACGCGTCCGGGACTCGGCTTGATCGGCATGCGCGAGCGGGTCACCATCTACGGCGGGACGGTGACGGCCGGCCCCGCCCCGCACGGAGGGTTCGAGGTGAGGCTGACGCTGCCCGTGACCGGCGGCAGGTGAGACCGGGCGCGACGCCCGAGGCAGGAGGCCGGGCGGTGCCCTCGGTGCTCGTGGTCGACGACCAGTACCTGATCCGCAGCGGTCTGGCCGCGCTGCTGCGCGCCGCGCCCGGCATCGAGCTGGTCGGGGAGGCCGCCGACGGCGAGGAGGCGGTGCGGCTGGCCGCCGAACTGCGCCCGGACGTCGTCCTGATGGACATCCGGATGCCCGGAGTCGACGGCATCACCGCCACGGAACGGATCCTCGCCGACGCCGCCACCCGCTCCGGTCCGCTGCCGAAGGTGTTCGTGCTCACCACCTTCGACCTCGACGAGTACGTCTACGGGGCGCTGCGCGCCGGGGCCTGCGGCTTCCTGCTCAAGGACACCCCGGCGGACCGGCTGCTCGCGGCCATCGAGACCGTGCACGCCGGGGACATGCTCTTCAGCCCCGCCGTCGTGGCCCACCTCGTCCAGGCCTACACCCCGCGCGTCGCCGCGCCGCGGGCGTCCCACCCGGGGCTGGAGGTGCTGACCCCGCGCGAGGTGGAGGTGCTCGGCCTGGTCGGCGCCGGGCTGTCGAACTCCGACATCGCCGAGCGGCTGGTGCTCAGCGCGGCCACGATCAAGACCCACGTGCACCGCTGCATGAGCAAGCTGGGCCTGAGCAGCCGGGCCCAGGCCGTGGTCTTCGCGTACGAGACGGGCCTGGCCAGTCGGCCGTAGGACTGTCTCCGGCTCGGCCGGGCCCGGGTGGCCCTCGGTGTCCGGGGCCCGCCCGGTGGACGGGGCCCGCCCGGTGGACGGGGCCCGCCCGGTGGACGGGGAGCTGCCCCCGCGCCTGTCCTGTCCGGTCCCCAGGAGCCCGCCCGGCGCCCGGTCAGCCCTCGGCGGAACCGGCCAGCAGCCGGTCGGCGATCTCCTCGATGCGCTCGCGCAGCCCTTCCTGGCTCTTGCCGCCGTCCAGGCGCTCGCCGCCGATCACGTACGTCGGAGTGCCGGTCACGCCGATCGCCTTGCCCTCGGCCTGGTCGGCGTCCACGATCAGGATGTGCCGGCCGTCGATCAGCGCGGTGTCGAACTCCTCGGCGTCCAGGCCGAGTTCGCGGGCCACGTCGAGGAGCACCGGCTCGCCCCGCTCACCGAGCTCCGCCGTGCGCGCGAGCACCGCCTCCACGTAGGGCCAGCCCTGCCCCTGCTCCAGCGCCTCCTCGGCGGCCTGCGCCGCGGCGAACGCGTGCTTGTGCTTCTCCAGCGGGAAGTGCCGCAGCCGGACGTCCAGCCGGTCGCCGTACCGGGCCCGCAGGGCGCGTACGTCGTCCAGGGCGGCGTGGCAGTCCGGGCACTGGAGTTCGCACCAGACGTCGAGGACCACGGGGGAGGGGGAGCCGGCGGGCTGGGAACCGTTCATGGGGACAGTCTCCCAGCCGCCCGCAGGGCCGGCCGCACCGGCACCTGGCCCCGAGGAGGAGGACCGACCCCGAGATCTCCCGGAGATCCGCGCCGGATCGCGCCCGGCCGTGGCCGCCGCGGGGGCGGCCGGTGCAGGATGGAAGGGACGACAGCGCCCAGGGCCGGAGGACCGCCATGCTTGCCGAGACCATCTGCTCCGCGGCGTCCGCGGCCGGCCTGGGCATCGCCGCCCTGACGGCGTACCGCAGGCGATGGCGGGCGGCGACGCGGATCTTCGCGTACGCGCTCGTCCCCGTGGCCCTGGTGATGACGGGCCTGGTGGAGTGGGTCTCCCAGATCGTCTTCGACCCCGTGGTGTGGGCCGGCTTCGGCCTGCTGGGCCTGGCCTGGCTGCTCCTTGCGGCCACCAGGCTGGCCGAACGCCGCGCCGTGCGCTCCGGCTCCGGCGAGGAGTCCGGCGGCCGCAAGGCGGCCCGGGGCGGTTCCGGGGCCCCGGCCGTGGCGCCCGGGGCCTCCGCGCCCTCGCTCGGCAGCGGCGCGCGGCAGGGCGGCCGCCCGGCGTCCGCGGCCCCGCCCGCGGACGACTTCTCCGACATCGAGGCCATCCTGAAGAAGCACGGGATCTGACCGGATCCGGCGAACTCCCGCACCGCGCATGGCGTGTTGAGGGCGCAATCGGGAGCGGCTGCGTCATCATCGCCCCGACATGCTCGACACATCCCAGGGTGAGCCCCCGGGCCCCGTCCCGGCCGCACACACCCCTGCCGAGGAAGAGCCCCGCGGCTGCCTCTTCGCGCTTTCCCAGCCGCCGTTGATGATCTTCTTAGGGGTGATCGGCGTGCTGCTTCTGTCCGCCGCCGTGCACGACCTCTTCCTGCTCTGACTTGCGCCGGGCCCGGTACGCCGCCACGTGCAGCCGGTTCCCGCAGGTCCGGCTGTCGCAGTAGCGGCGCGAGCGGTTGCGGGAGAGGTCCACGAAGGCGCGCCGGCAGTCCGGGGCCTCGCAGCGGCGCAGCCGCTCCTGCTCGCCGGAGACGACGATGAAGGCCAGGGCCATGCCGCCGTCGGCCGCCAGGTGGTCGCCGACCGAGGCGCCCGGCGCGAAGTAGTGCACGTGCCAGTCGTAGCCGTCGTGGTCGGTCAGCTGCGGGGTGGTGCCGGCCGTGGCCACCAGCTCGTTGATCAGCCCGGCCGCGGTCCTGGCGTTCGGCGCGGCGAAGACCTGGCCGAACTTGCCGCGCACCGTCCGTACGCCGGCCAGGTCGCGGGCGCCGAGCTCGCCGACGTCGCTGATCGCGTGCTCGTGGACGAACGTGCGCAGCGCGCGGACGTCGGCCAGCAGATCGGGCTGATCGCCCTCCGGTGCGGTGTTCACCAGCGCGACGACGACGTCGAGCGCGCGACGGGTGTCGTGGGGGATCTGCACGGTGAACTCCCTCAGGGGCAGGCTCGCGGCGGCGGGCCGGTGCCGCCGTTGCTGGGCGACAATAGTCGCCCCGACCCGCAGGTGGGAGCCACCCCCGGCGGTCCCCGGCCCCCGCAGTGCGACGGCGCTGTCCTCGCGGGTGGCTCCCGCGGGGACAGCGCCGGTCCTGCCGTATGTGGTTGTCGTCCCGCACCGTCGCCCCGAGTCGGACGGTGCGGACGTTCCCCAGCCGGCGCCCCGGCTACCGCCGGGCGCGCGCCCTGTCGGGCCGGCTCAGCTCTCGGCCAGGATGTGGGAGAGCTCCTTGTCGAGGTCGAAGTGGCGATGCTCGGTGCCGGGCGGCACCGCGGCATCGGTGCGCTTCAGGAACGACTCGAGGGCTCGGGCGGGGGCTTCGAGCAGGGCTTCTCCCTCCGGTGAGCTCAGGGCGATGCAGACGACGCCCTGGCCGTGACTGCGGGACGGCCAGACGCGGACGTCGCCGGTACCGGTGGGCCGGTGCAGGCCCTCCGCGAGGAGATCGCGGGCGAAGACCCACTCGACCGTCTCCTCGGCGCCGGTGTGGAAGGTGGCGTGCACGGCGTAGGGATCGGCCGTGTCATACCGCAGGCCCGCGGGAACAGGCAGTGAGGACTCGCTCGACACAACGAGGCGCAGGTGCAGCTCGCAGCTGACCGTGGTGTTCATAAGCGCCAGGGCCTTTCGCTCAGTGTGCGCTCGGGGATTCGCACGTCGGCGAAATCGACATGCCACCTACGGTGCCGTTGTAAACCCCTCTGACCGTTTTGCGGACGTCTGGGTCCCTCGGACGGCGGATCCGGACGGTCGTTCCCGTGTGCTTCCGGCTCGGGTAGATTCGGGCGCATGAGTACGGGGAGTGACCGGCCGGGCGAGCGCCCGGCAGCGGCCGCAGAAGCAACCACCGAAGCGACCACCGAGGCGGCCGCGGCGGGCCGCGCCGCCGGCGGCGCGGCGGAGCCCGCCGCAGCCGCGGAGAGGACCCCGCACGTGTCGCGGGCGCCCGCCTTCATCAAGCGCAGCAGGAGCCTGCACCTGAGCTGGCAGGTCGGCGTCTTCGTCGTCGGCCTCGCCGTCATCGGCGCCGGCGCGGCCATGCTGGTCCTGCCCGGCCCCGGCTGGGTCGCGATCTTCGCGGGCCTGGCGATCTGGGCCACCGAGTTCGCGTGGGCCCACGTCGTGCTGCACTGGACGAAGCGCAAGGTCACCGAGGCCGCCCAGAAGGCGCTCGACCCCAAGGTCCGCCGCCGCAACATCATCCTGACCACCACCGGGCTGGTGATCGCCGGTGCGCTGATCGGGTTCTACCTGTGGAAGTACGGGCTGGTCCTGCCCTGGCGGCTCGAGGACCAGTGACGGTGGTCGGAAGCACCGCTGACATGCGGTAATGTTTGCGGTGCGCCCGGGCGATTAGCTCAGTGGGAGAGCGCTTCGTTCACACCGAAGAGGTCACTGGTTCGAACCCAGTATCGCCCACCGGGACCAAGGGCCCGGAGACCGCCAAGGTCTCCGGGCCCTTGCCGTTTCCCCACCCCGCCCGGGCCACCGATCCGGCCCGGCCCGGCCCGGGACCCGCTCCCCGGCTCGTGAGGGCCCGCTGCCGCTGCGACCGAGCAATCGCTCCCCGCCCTGCCGGAGCATCGTCCCGACGCCTCCGGCGAGCGCGGGAAAGCCGCCCGAAGATTTCCCCCGACCGGCCCAGCCGCCCCGGCACACCCGGTGAGCGGCCCGGGAGCGCCTTCCGGCGCCGCCGGGCCCGCGCTTCCGGCGTCGCCGGTTGCGCCGTTCCGGGGCCGGTTCCCGGGTCGGGAGGGGCCCGCGTGGGGTGGCCGGGGACTGGCAGGCCGCGCTGCCGGAGCATCCTTCCGATGTCGCCTGCGGGAGCGGGAAACCCGGCCCCCGGCGCAAGCGGGGGCTATTCGGCGCGGCCGGGGAGGTGCTTTCGGTGCCTGCCGGGCAGACCCGTTCCCGACGGGGCCGGGGCCCGCCTGCGGGGCTGTCGGGGCCGTGCTTCCGGCGTAGCCAGCCAAGCACGTTCCGGACCCGGTTCCCCGGGTGGAGGGCCCGCTTCGGGTGGCCGAGGGCTCATCGGGGAGTGCTGTGGGCGCCTGCCGGTCCGGTTCGGAGGCGCGAGGGGCCGGTCGCCGGTTCCGGCACGGCCCCGGCACGGGCTCGCGGCGCAGCCGACGCCAGGACTCCGGCAGGGCCGGGCCGCTTGAGGCATGGCCCGGCTGCCTGCGCCGCTGCGGCCCCTCCAGGCGTGGCAAGGGCAACCCGTCAGGGGCGGTCCGGGATTCGCTTCCGGGCCGCCGGGACCGGGCTTGCGGTGCAGCGCGGCCAAATCTTCCGCCCCGGCCGGAGCCCCGTTTCCGGCACCACCGGGGAGGTGCTTTCGGTGCCTGCCGGGACCCGTTCCCGGCGACGCCGGGGGCCCGACTGCGGCGCTGGACCGGGCCCGCGGTCCCGGCGTGGCCCGTTGCGCCGTTCCGGAGCCGGTTCTCCCGTCGGAGGGGTCCGCAGGGCCGCCGGGCCCGGCCTGCCGTAGTCGGGGGCGCTCCTTCCGCCTGGGCAGTGGCCCGGTCGCGGCGGGATCCGGACCCACCTGCGGTGGCGCCGGGCCCGCGCTTCCCTCGTGGCCGGTTGCGCCGTTCCGGAGCCGGTTCCCGGGTCGGGAGGGGGCCGCGGCGCCCCCGGGGGCGTACCTCCCGCCTGGCCGCCGGCCCCGCCGCCTCCGCCCCGCCGCCGGGGCGGAGGCGGCGGCGGGGGTCAGTGGAGGCGGGTCAGGGCGTTGCGGAGGCGGCGGGCGTCGCGGAGGCGGCGTTCGTACGTCGCGCCCACGGCCAGCAGCAGCACCCCCGCCAGGGCCGGCGGCAGCCACCGCGGCAGGGCGTCCACGACCTGGACGACGTACGGCGCGAGCTCGTGCACGGCCACCAGCGCCAGCGTCACCGCGCCCAGGAGCAGCGGCGCCTGGAGCCGGCCGCGGGCGCCCGCCAGGGTGACCCCGAGGGCTCCCAGCCCCAGCAGCAGCGGGCGCAGCCAGTGCGGGTCCCCCCACGCCGCCACCAGGCTGGGCAGCAGCGTGGCCGCCAGCCCCCCGCCGTACGCCACCCACGAGGAGGCCTCCGGGTCCCGGCGCCGCCGCAGGAAGCCCACCACCAGCGCCGGGACCGTCACCGGCAGCGTGTACGCCTCCGGCACCGCCACGCCGGACGCCGCCAGCCGCACCCAGCTGGCCGCCACCAGCAGTGCCCCGGCCGCCCAGCCGGCGGCCCGGCGCTCCGGCCGCACCGCCGCGCCCGCGCACACCACCCCGGCCAGCGCCAGCACCAGCGACCATGTGGCCGGGTCGGAGGCCGCCAGGGCCACCGCCAGCGCGCCGGCCACCGCGCCCGCCACCTCCGCCGCGACGCGTACGGCGCCCAGCCGGGGCGCGCACGCCACCACCGCGGCCGGGACCAGCAGCACCGGCAGCCCCCACCGGGCGACCGGCAGCTCCAGCAGCGCCGCGGAGGCCACCGTCAGTCCCGTCGCGTACGCCACCGCGCCCGCCGCCGCGCCCTGCCGGACGGGGCGCGGCGCACTCGCCGACGCGGCCGTCACCGCGCACGCGCCGCCCAGTGCGATCCCCACGGCGAACGTCGCCGCCCGGCCGTCCAGCGCGCCCACCGACACGCTCAGCGCCCCCGCCAGCGCGCACCCGGCGGCCGCC
>NZ_JAJAUY010000147.1 GCF_020532625.1 Streptomyces antimicrobicus
CGCCCCGGCGGCGGCCGGTGCGGCGGAGCGCGGCACCGGGTGGAGCGGGCCCGACCTGGGGACGCCGACGACCTTCGTGCTGCTGCGGCACGGGGAGACGGCGCTGACCCCGCAGAAGCGGTTCTCCGGCAGTGGCGGCGCCGACCCCGAGCTCTCGCCCGCCGGGCGCCGGCAGGCCGACGCCGTCGCGGCGGCCCTGGCCGCCCGCGGCACCGTGCAGACGGTGATCAGCTCCCCGCTGCGCCGCTGCCGCGAGACCGCGCAGGCCGTCGCCGACCGCCTGGGACTGCCCGTCACGGTCGACGAAGGCCTGCGCGAGACGGACTTCGGCGCCTGGGAGGGGCTGACGTTCGCCGAGGTCAAGGAGCGGTACCCGGCCGACCTGGACGCCTGGCTGGCCTCCCCGAAGGCGGCCCCCACCGGCGGCGGCGAGAGCTTCGCGACCGTCACCCGCCGGGTCGCGGCCGCCCGTGACCGGCTGCTGACCGCCCACCGGGGCCGCACCGTCCTGCTCGTCACCCATGTGACCCCGGTCAAGACCCTGGTCCGGCTCGCCCTCGGCGCCCCGCCGGAGTCGCTGTTCCGGATGGAGCTGTCGGCGGCCTCGCTGTCGGCGGTGGCGTACTACGCGGACGGCAACGCCTCGCTGCGCCTGCTGAACGACACCTCGCACCTGCGGTAGGCGGCGGGGCCACGCGGCGGCGCGGGGCACCCGCCACGGACCGAGGCAGAGCAGGAGGGGGTGCGGACAGGAGGGGGCCCGGCCACGGGAAGAGGGGGTGCAGAACAAGCGGAGCTGTACGCCGGGTTCTGTCACCCGGTGACCTCGCGGTCGCCGGGGAGACGGCCATCCATCTAGGACCGGTGTTGCCACCGGCCTCGTGCGGTCTACCCGCGGACTCGGGCGGGCAGCCCTCGATCGTCCGCGCAGGGCCGGATCGCTCCGACCCCTCTTGACCTTGCTCCGGGTGGGGTTTACCTAGCCGCCTGGGTCACCCCAGGCGCTGGTGGTCTCTTACACCACCGTTTCACCCTTACCGAGGGCCGAAGCCCCCGGCGGTCTGTTTTCTGTGGCACTGTCCCGCGGGTCACCCCGGGTGGGCGTTACCCACCACCCTGCCCTGTGGAGCCCGGACGTTCCTCGGCGGGGCGAGATGCCCCGACGCGGCCGTCCACTCCGCTTGTTCTGCGGTTGCCCATGCTACCGGCCCGCGCGCCCGGGCTTGACCTTGCCGCAACGGCAACGTCTGTACTGGGAGCCATGCGGATCGGAGAACTCGCCGCCCTCGTCGGGGTCACCACCCGGGCGATCCGGCACTACCACCACGTCGGCCTCCTCCCGGAGCCCGCGCGCCGGGCCAACGGCTACCGCGCCTACGGCGTGCGCGACGCCGTCCTGCTGGCGCGCGTGCGCCGGCTGACCGAGCTCGGGCTGAGCCTGGAGGAGGTGCGCGACGTGCTCGCCGACGACGCCGGGCGCGACCTGGCCGACGTACTGGAGGAACTGGACGCCGACCTGGCCCGGCAGGAGGCCGAGATCCACGAGCGCCGGCGGCGGCTCGCCGTGCTGCTGGCCGCGCCGCCCGGCGAGGTCGAGCCCGTCTCGCCCGCGCTCGCCGCGCTGCTGGCCAAGGCCCCGGCCACCGCCTCCCCCGCCGCCGCCAAGGACCGCGAGCACCTGACGCTGCTCGACGCGGCCGGCGGGGCGGGCGAAGAGCTCTACGCGGCGCTCGGCCCGCTCGCCGCCGACCCGGCGGTGCTCGTGCTCTACGAGCGCCTGGACGAGCTCGCCGACGCCGCCGTGACCGACCCCCGCATCCCGGGCCTGGTGGCGGACCTGGTCGCGGCGGTGCACGACGAACTGTTCGCCGCCGTCCCGGCCGACGCCGCCACGACCGCGGGGGAGGGCTTCAAACAGGCCCTGCTCGCCGAGTACGCACCGGCCCAGGCCGAGGTCGTACGCCAGGTGATGGAGGCATTCATGGAACGGGGGCGGGGATGAGCACCCGGCGCGCGGCGGTACAGCGGCTGGTGCCGGCGGTGGTGCGGCGGCTCGTCGTGCACGAGCTGCGGGCGCTGGTCTCGCTCGGGCTGTGGGTCGTCCGGCGCCGGCACGGGGTGCGCGAGGGCGACCTCGCCGCCGCCTACACCGGCCCGCAGACGGCGATGATGTACGGGATGCTCTTCGTCTCCGTCGTGGAGACGGTGGCGCTGTCCGTGCTGATCCCCTGGCCGGCCGTGCACCGGGTGGTGCTGGTCCTCGACGTCTACGGCGTCCTGCTGCTGCTCGCCCTGCACGCGGCCTGCGTGACCCGCCCGCACGTGCTGGCCCCGGACGGCACCCTGCGGATCCGCTACGGCGCCCTGTTCGACCTGCGCGTCCCGCCGGACGCCGTCGCCACGGCCCGGGTCGACCGGCGCTACCCCGAGGGCCGGCTCGTCGCGTTCGACGCGGACGGCACGCTCGACGTCGTCGTCGGCGGCCAGACCACGGTGACGCTCGTTCTGGCCCGTCCGCTGGGCTTCGCCCGGCCGCTCGGCGCCACCGGCGAGGCGCGCGTCATCCGCTTCCACGCCGACGATCCGCGCACCCTGGTCCGGGCGCTGCGCGCGGCCCAGGACCCGGCGGGTCCCCCGGGGGAGCCGGCTACGCCACCGTGAACAGCACCTTGGCCCGTACCGGGTCCGCCTGGGCGAGGCGGACCCGGACGCGCTCGCCCAGGGGCAGTTCGGGGCCGAAGGACTCCAACCGGCCCACCACCGCCGGGTCTTCGAGGTGCACGGTGCCGGTGGTCGGCTCGTGCTCCTTGACGTCGATGACCACCCCGGCGAACGTCTCGCCCACCCGCTCCTGGAGCAGGGCCGCCTCCACCAGGTCCACGCACTCCCGCTCGACGGTGTTCGCGAGCCGGCCCCCGTCGGCCATCTCCTTCGGCAGGGCCGGCAGGGCGGACAGCACCCACTCGGGCGGCTCGGCCCCCGCCGCGGCGGCCAGGCACAGCTCGCTGGCGTAGCGGTCCACCAGCCGGCGCAGCGGGGCCGTGCAGTGGGCGTACGGGGCGGCCACCGCCGCGTGGAGGGCGGGGGAGGGGTCCTGGCCGTCGGTGAAGACGGTGTAGCCGGCGCCGCGCAGCAGCGTCGTGCACTCCTGGAGGAAGGCCGCGTGGGTGGGCAGCTGCGGGTCGAGGGAGCGGACCAGCTCGGCGTACGGCATGTGGTGCGGCCAGTCGATGCGCAGGGCCTGCGCCACGCGGTGCAGCCGGCCCACGGCGCCGTCCGGGGCGAGCGGCAGGGTGCGCAGCACGCCCGTGCCGGCGGCGAGCATCAGGTCGGCGGCGGCCATGCCGGTCATCAGGGAGATCTGGGCGTTCCAGCCGTCGGCGGGCCGGGGAGCGCGGTACAGCAGCGAGTAGCTGCCGTCCCGGGCGACGATCTCCTGCTCGGGCACGTTGAGGGAGATCCCGCCGCGTTCCACCTCCAGGGCCTCGCGCAGCCGGCCGATGTCGGCGAGCAGGGCGAGCGGTTCCTCGGCGGTGCCGCAGTCGATGTCCTGCTGGACCCCGGCGTAGTCCATCTTGACCAGGCTGCGCACCAGGGCGCGGCGGACCTCGGTGGTCTCGACGCGGCCCTCGGAGTCGAGGTCCAGGCGCCACAGCACGGCCGGGCGGACCCGGCCGGGGAGGAGGCTGGCGGCGTCCTCGGACAGGGCCGGCGGGTGCAGGGGGATCTTGCCGTCGGGGAAGTAGAGGGTGGTGACGCGGCGGTGGGCCTCGGCGTCCAGGGCGCCGCCGGGGGTGACGAAGGCGGCCACGTCCGCGATGGCGTAGTGGACGCGGAAGCCGCCGCCGGGGCGGCGGGCGAGGTGCATCGCCTGGTCGAGGTCCTTCGAGCCGGGCGGGTCGATGGTGAACATCGGCAGGTCGGTGGCGTCCGCCGCGGGCAGCCGGGGGGCCTGCGCGGCGGATTCCGCCTCGGCGAGGGCGGCGTCCGGGAAGGCCTCGGGCACGGCCAGCTCCGCGCGGAGCGTTCGCAGCGCGGTGCGCAGGGCGGCTCCTTCGGCGCCGGTCATGTGCAGGTGGCGGCGGGGCATGCCCCGAGCGTATGACTCCCACCGGGGCCAGGCACCCCGACACCCCGGCCCCTACCGGGCCGGGCCGCCCGGCCCCGGCCCCGGCCCCGCCGTGGTGGGTGCCCATCGCGTCGCGGTGCGCAGGACCGTGGGTGGTCGCTCGCGCAGTTCCCCGCGCCCCTGGCGGGGGCTGGGCGGAGCCCGTTCAGGGGCGCGGGGAACTGCGCGCTCAGCCGTCCGGGGGCCGCGGACCGCGACGGGCGGGGGTCCCGCGGGGGAGCCGCAAAGCCTCGGCCCCGGCCGAGGGGCCGTGCGCCAGGGAGACGGGCACGGCGTGCCAGGGGCCGCATTACGCTTGCGGGCGGGGCCGCACCCCCGCCCTGGGTTCGTTCGAAGGAGAAAACGCCGTGCTCGTGCTGCTGCCGCCGTCCGAAGGAAAAGCCTCCGGTGGGTCCGGCGCGCCGCTGGAGCTCGCCGGGCTGTCGTTGCCGGGGCTGGCCGCCGCACGCGCCGCCGTCCTCGACGAGCTGGTCGAGCTCTGCGCCGGGGACGAGCTCAAGGCGCGTGAGGTGCTCGGCCTGAGCGAGGGACTGCGCGCGGAGGTGGCCAAGAACGCCGCCCTGCGCACCGCCCCGGCCCGCCCGGCGGGCGAGATCTACACCGGCGTGCTCTACGACGCCCTGGACCTGGCCGGTCTGCCCCCGGCGGCCCGCGCCGCGGCCGAGCGCTCGCTGCTGGTGTTCTCCGGCCTGTGGGGCGCGGTGCGGATCACCGACGCGATCCCCTCCTACCGCTGCTCGATGGGCGTGAAGCTGCCCGGCCTCGGCGCGCTCGCCGCCCACTGGCGCGGCCCCATGGCCACGGCCCTGCCGGAGGCAGCCGGGGACGGGCTGGTGCTGGACCTGCGTTCGTCGGCGTACGCGGCGGCGTGGAAGCCCAAGGGCGAGCCGGCCGGCCGGACCGCGACGGTCCGGGTGCTGCACGCGCAGGTCGTGGACGGCGTGGAGAAGCGCTCGGTGGTGAGCCACTTCAACAAGGCCACCAAGGGCCGGCTGGTCCGCGACCTGCTGCTGGCCGGGGCCGCGCCGCGGGACCCGGCCGAACTGGTCACCGCGCTGCGCGACCTCGGTCACGTGGTGGAGGCGCAGCCGCCCGCCAAGCCGGCCAAGGCGTGGTCCCTGGACGTCGTCGTCACTCGGATCCATTGACGTGCGCACGGCCCGGGCGGCGCTCCGCCCGGGCCGTGGGCGCGGAGGTCAGTGGGCCAGGGGCCAGGCCACGGCGTGCGGGTCGTCCGCGGGGGTGGCGTCCGCGTGCTGGGCGCAGGCGTCGGTCAGGGTCTCCAGCAGGGTCAGCGGGTCGGGCAGCGGGTGCTCCATGCCCCGCACCCAGGCGACCACGTGGTCACCCGGCAGCGCGGCCGGCGGGACGAGGACGTAGCTGCCGCGGCAGTGCCAGCGCAGCCCCGGGTGCTCGTCCATGGTCTCGGGGTGGCAGTCCAGTTCGCAGGGCCACCACTCGTCCTCGTCCTCGGGGGTGCCGCGGGTGGCGGTGAAGAACAGCATCCGGGCCTGGGCGCCCGTACCGCCCGACTCGGCGACCGGGCCGACGGCGATGCCCGCCGCCAGCAGGCGGTCCAGGGCGTCGCGGCCGGCCTCCAGGGGGACGTCGAGGACGTCGTGGACCATGCCGGTCGCGGTGATGAAGTTGGCCTCGGGCTGGTTGCGGGCCCAGCGTTCGAGCTGTGCGCGGTCCGTCGTGGACTGGGTCTGCCAGGCGAAGGACAGCGGGTGGCGGGCGGGGGTGGGACAGCCGATGCGTTCGCACGAACAGCGGTAGCCGTCGGGATGGGCGGCGGGGGCGAGGGGGAGGCCCGCGGCGGCCACGGCCAGCAGGAGCGCCTCGCGCTCGCGTCCGGGGTCCTGCGCGGCCGGTTTGCGGCGCCGGCGGAGCCATCCGGAAATCCGGCTCTGCTCGCCGCGTACCACGCGGCCGGACTCAGACCCCATCTATCCCCTCACCTCACCGTTGGTCCTCGGCAGATCCCACCATCGTCCCATCATCCGGAAGCCGAAGTGACCGCACTTCCCGACCCGGGCCACCACACAACCCCCACATAACGGCACATTTCAGCCACACTTGCGCGGAGAGAAGGGGTCGGGGACGCCGGTGATCTACGCCACCTTGGCGATGCCGCCGAGGACCCGGTCCACGAGCGCGTCCGCGAACGCGTGCGTGAGCGGCGCCGTTCGCAGCAGCCAGCGGTACGTCAGCGGGCCGACCAGCATCTCGACGGCCAGGCGCAGATCGGTGTCCTCGGCGAGCTGCCCGGCCTCCCGGGCCGAGCGCAGCCGCGCCTCGTACAGCGCCAGTTGCGGCTCCAGCAGCTTGGCGGTGAACTCGGCGCCGAGGGCGGGGTCGGTGGCGCCCGCGGCGGTCAGGGCCCGGGCGGGGGCCTCGTACTTCGCGTCGTTGAACTGGTCGACCGTGGCCCGCAGCACGTGCTTCAGGTCCGCCGCCAGGTCCCCGGTGTCCGGGAAGCCCTCCCAGCCGCCCTCGCTCTCCGCGTCCCCCGCCAGGGCCAGGGAGGCGTCCAGGAGGACGGCGGCCTTCGACGGCCACCAGCGGTAGATGGTCTGCTTGCCGACGCCGGCGCGTGCGGCGATGGCCTCGATGGTCAGCTTGTCGTAGCCGGCCTCGCCGACGAGGGCGAGGGCCGCGTCGAGGATGGCACGCCGGGAACGGTCGCTGCGCCGGGAGGCATCGGGGGTCTTCGCCATCCGATCACCCTATCAATGCGAGACGTATCGTCTTCCCAAGGTCGGGTAAACCACCCGATCAGTTCACTGCGCGCTCACCGTTCAGGAGAGACGATTCTCTGACTCTCATAACGTGAGGAGCCTTCTTTGCGCAGAGACGCCACACCCCGGCGGTACCTGATGTGCCCACCCGCGCACTTCAAGGTCACGTACTCCATCAACCCCTGGATGGATCCCACGAAACCGGTGGACCTGCCCCTCGCCCTGACCCAGTGGGAGGACCTGCGGGACCGCTACCGCGCCCTCGGCCACACCGTGGAGGTGCTCACGCCGGACCCGGCGCTGCCCGACATGGTCTTCGCGGCCAACGGCGCCACCGTCATCGACGGCCGGGTGCTGATCGCGCGCTTCGCCCACCCCGAGCGCGCGGCCGAGGCCGAGGCCCACGCGCAGTGGTTCGCGGCGCACGGCTTCCCGGAGGTCCACCGGGCCTCGCACGTCAACGAGGGCGAGGGCGACTTCGCCGTCACGGCGAGCTACGTGCTGGCCGGCCGGGGCTTCCGCTCCAGTCCGCTCTCGCACGACGAGGCCCAGGAGTTCTTCGGGCGGCCGGTGATCGGGCTGGAGCTCGTGGACCCGCGCTACTACCACCTCGACACGGCGCTGTGCGTGCTCGACGGCGACGAGATCATGTACTACCCGCCGGCGTTCTCGCCCGGCAGCCGGGCCGTGCTGCGCCGGCTGTTCCCCGACGCCCTGATCGCCACCGACGAGGACGCGGCGGCGCTCGGCCTGAACGGCGTCAGCGACGGCCGGCACGTGCTGCTGCCGCAGGCGGCCGTCGGGCTGTTCGCGCCGCTGCGGGCGCGCGGCTTCGAGCCGATCGGGGCGGACCTCGGCGAGCTGCTCAAGGGCGGCGGCAGCGTGAAGTGCTGCACCCAGGAGCTCCGCCCCGCCGAGCCCGCCGTCACTGCGCAGCCCGCCGTCACCGCCGAGCCCGCCGTGACTGCCGAGCCCGCCGTGGCTGCCGTCCCCGCTCAGCCCGCCGAGCCCGCAGAGCCCGCAGAGCCCGCCGAGCCCGCCGCACCGGCGGGCTGACCCCGGCCCCGGCCGCCGGTCGCGTCACCCGGCCGGCGGCCACTCCTCGCCCCACTCGGCGTCCCGGGCCGCCTTGTACAGGTCCCCGTGCCGCTTGGTGACCGTCTCGCGGGCGAGCCCGTCCGGGCCGCACAGGTCCAGCAGGACCAGGCCCTTGCGGATCTGCGGCCTGCGCGTGATCCGGGCCGGGGCGGCGCTCGCGGGGAAGCGCACGGCGGCGACGTAGCTGAACTTCTCGTCCTCGTACGCCAGCGAGCCGCCCTTGACCTGCCGGTGCAGGGACGACCGGCTCACCCGGGCCGAGAAGTGGCACCAGTCCTCGCCGACCGCGATCGGACAGGTGCCGTCGTGCGGGCACGGCGCGGCCACGTGCAGCCCCGCCGCGATCAGGGCGTCCCGGGCCTCGCGGATCCGCAGGTACCCCTCGGGCGTGCCGGGCTCGATCACCACGACCGCCCGCGCCGCCCGGGCCGCCTCGGCGACCACCGCCGCGCGGGCCCGGTCGTCGAGCTCCCCGAGCACGTAGGAGACGGTGACGAGATCGGCCTCCGGCAGGGACAGTCCGGCGCCGATGACCGCGCGGCGCCACTGCGCCGCCCGCAGCACCGGCGAGCCCGCCGACGCCGCCAGCTCCCGCCCCAGCACCAGCGCCGGCTCGGCCCAGTCCAGCACGGTGGTCTCGCGCGGCCCGTCCCAGGTGGCGTCCACGGCCCAGGTCGCGGCGCCCGTGCCGCCGCCCACGTCGACGTGCGAGGCCGGGGCCCAGTCGGGGGCGGCGTCGGCGAGGGCGCCGAGGGCCGCCCGGACCGCCTCGAAGGTCGCCGGCATCCGGTAGGCCGCGTACGCCGCCACGTCCGACCGGTCCCGCAGCACCGGCGCGTCCGTGGGCGTACGGCCCCGGTAGTTCGCGATCAGCCGCTCGACGGCGGCCGAGGCCTGCTTCGGCGGCAGCCCGTCGAGCAGCCCGCCGAGCGCGGCGCGCAGGGTGTCGGCGGTGGTGGAGGAGGAGGCGGGTACGGAGGCGTTCACCACCGCAGCTTACGGCGCCCCCGGGGCGGTGACCGGCTCGCGGTTCTGCCAGGGCCGGCACATGCCCAGGAAGCAGGCCGCCGCCAGCAGCGAGCAGACCACCTGCACCAGCGCCATCGGCACGGCCGTGTCCTCACCGGCGATGCCCACCAGCGGTGACGCGATGGCGCCGACCAGGAAGGAGGAGGTGCCGAGCAGCGCGGAGGCCGAACCCGCCGCGTGCGGGGTGCGCATCAGCGCCTGCGCGTTGGTGTTGGGCAGCAGCAGCCCCATCGCCGAGACCAGCACGAACAGCGCGGCGGCCACCGGGGCGAGGCCCACCCTCCCGAACACCCCCGCCGACATCAGCAGCAGCGCCACCGACGCCGCCGTGCACACGGCCAGCCCGACGGCCAGCACCTTGTCCAGGCTGACCCGGCCCACCAGCACCTTGCCGTTGACCTGGCCGACGGCGATCAGGCCCACCGAGTTGGCGCCGAAGAGCAGGCTGAACGCCTGCGGGGACGCCTGGTGGATCTCCTGGACCACGAACGGCGAGGCGGAGATGTACGAGAAGAGCACCGCGAACGCGAACCCGCCGGCCAGGGCGTACCCGGCGAAGACCCGGTCGGCCAGCAGCCCCCGCATGGTCCGCAGGGCCGCACCGACCCCGCCGGTCCGGCGCCGCTCCGGCGGCAGGGTCTCCCGCAGCCCCCGCCACACCAGCAGGGTGAGGACCGTGCCGACGCCGGTCAGTACGAGGAAGACCCCCCGCCAGTCGGCGACGCGCAGCACCTGCCCGCCGATCAGCGGGGCCACGATCGGGGCGGAGCCGGAGATCAGCATGAGCGTGGAGAAGAACCGGGCCATGGCGACCCCGTCGTAGAGGTCCCGTACGACGGCCCGGGCGATCACTATCCCGGCGGCCCCGGCCAGGCCCTGCAGCAGCCGGAAGCCGATGAGCAGCCCGGCGCTGGGCGCCAGGGCGCAGACGGCGGTGGCCAGGACGTAGACCACCATGCCCGCGAGCAGCGGGCGGCGGCGGCCCCACTTGTCGCTCATCGGCCCGATGACCAGTTGGCCGAGCGCCATGCCGGCCAGGCACGCGGTCAGGGTCAGCTGGACGGTCGCGGCCGGGCTGGACAGGGCGGAGGTGACCTCCGGCAGGGCCGGCAGGTACATGTCCATCGACAGCGGGGCGAGGGCCGTCAGGCCGCCGAGGACGAACACGACGAGCGCCCCGGGCCGGACGGCGGGGGCGGTGGGGGAGGCGTCGGCGGGAGGTGTCCCGTGGGAGGTGGTCCGGCTGGGGCCGGTGCCTCTTTCCGACATGGGCGGCTCCCGTCTGTCTCGCGCGTCGTCCCAGCGGCTGATCGTCTCGTCGTACCGCCGGCCCGTCCATGTTCTCAGTTGCTGGAACGTCCCGGGCCCGGCCGCCGCCGTGACGTAGCCTGCGGCCCCATGAACGCACCCGCGCAGAAGATCGCCGTCGTCACCGGTGCCGGCTCCGGCATCGGCCGCTCCGTCGCCCTCGCGCTGGCCGCGGCCGGCTGGACGGTCGCGGTGGCCGGCCGCCGGCTCGAACCGCTCGAGGCCACCGCCGCGGCCGCGGAGGCGGCCGGGGCGGTCGGCGCGGACGCCGGCCGGCCCGCGGTCCTGCCGGTCCGGGCCGACGTCAGCGACCCGGCGGACGTGGCCGCGCTGTTCGGCACGGTCCGCGAGCGCTACGGGCGGCTCGACCTGCTCTTCAACAACGCCGGGACCTTCGGCCCGGCCGGCGTGCCGTTGGAGGACCTGACGTACGAGGCCTGGAAGCAGGTCGTGGACGTCAACCTCACCGGGGCCTTCCTCTGCGCGCAGGCCGCGTTCCGCCAGATGAAGGAACAGGACCCGCAAGGCGGCCGGATCATCAACAACGGCTCGATCTCGGCGCACGTCCCCCGCCCGCACTCGGTGGCGTACACCGCCACCAAGCACGCCGTGACCGGCCTGACCAAGTCCCTGTCGCTGGACGGGCGCCCGTACCGGATCGCCTGCGGCCAGATCGACATCGGCAACGCCGCCACCGAGATGACCGAGCGCATGCAGACCGGCATCCTCCAGGCCAACGGGCAGCTGGCGGTCGAGCCGGTCATGGACGCCGCCGACGTGGCCCGCACGGTGGTCCACATGGCCGGGCTGCCGCTGGAGGCGAACGTGCAGTTCGCGACGGTGATGGCGACCACGATGCCGTACATCGGACGCGGCTGAGCGCGGCCCGGCCGCCCCTGCCGCGCGCCCGCCGCCCGGGTGGGAATCACCACCGGCCGGGCGTGGTTGGGGCGATCATGACCGAGATCCTGCGCTACACCGCGTTCTCCGCCGACCCCGCCGGTGGCAATCCCGCGGGAGTCGTCCTCGACGCCTCCGGGCTGGACGACGCCGCGATGCTCGCCATCGCGGCCGAGCTGGGCTACAGCGAGACGGCGTTCCTGACCCCGGCTCCGGACGGCGCGGGGGCGGGGCCCGCGGACGGCTCCGGCGCCGGGCCCGCGGACGGCTCCGGGGGCGAGCCCGGCCGCCGCTCCTTCCGCGTGCGCTACTTCAGCCCGCAGGCCGAGGTGCCGTTCTGCGGCCACGCCACCGTGGCCAGCGCGGTCGCCCTCGCGGACCGCACCGGCCCCGGCGAGCTGCTCTTCACCACCCAGGCCGGACCGGTCCCGGTCTCCGTGGCCGCCGGCCCGGACGGCACCCTGCGCGCCACCCTCACCAGCGTCGTCCCGCACGTCGAGGACGTCACCGACGCCGACCTCGCCGAGGCGCTGGCCGCGCTGGACTGGCCCGCGGCCGACCTGGACCCGGCGATCCCGCCGCGGATCGCCTACGCGGGGGCCCGGCACCTGGTGCTCGGCGCCGCCACCCGGGCCCGGCTCGCCGACCTGGCGTACGACTTCGACCGGCTGAAGGCCCTGATGCTGCGCCTGGACCTCACCACGGTCCAGCTGGTCCACCGGGCCGGTCCCGACGTCTTCCACGTCCGCGACCCCTTCCCCGTCGGCGGGGTGGTCGAGGACCCGGCCACCGGCGCCGCCGCGGCCGCCTTCGGGGCGTACGCCCGCGCGCTGGGACTGGTCCCCGAAGAGGCGGTGCTCACCCTGCACCAGGGCGAGGACCTGGGCCGCCCCGGCGTCCTGACGGTCGAACTGCACGCGGGCGATCCCCGCGTCCGGGTCTCCGGCGCGGGCGCCCTGATCCCGTGACCGCCCCCGCCGGGCCGCGGCGGGTGCTCGCGTACGCCGAGGCCGCGCTGCCCGCCCGGTACGCCGCCCAGGTCGCCGGGATCGAGGCGGCGGCCTGGCCGGGCGCGGCGCCGGGCCACGACCCGGCGCTCGCCCCCCGCGTCCTGCTGCTGGTGGACCCGGCGGACACCGTCCTCGCCTCGCTCGCGCTGCTGTTCAAGGAGCTGGAGCACGGCGGTCGCCGGCTGCGGGCGGCCGGGCTGTCCTCGGTCGCCGTACGACCGGACGCCCGCGGGCGCGGCCACGGGCTGCGGGTGGTCCGCGCCGCGCACGCCGCGCTGGCCGCCGAACCCGGGCTGGACCTCGCGCTGTTCAGCTGCGACCGCGCGCTGGTGCCGTTCTACGAGCGGGCCTCGTTCCAGGTCCTGCCCGGCACGGTCCTGGTCGGCGGCACCCCCGAGGAGCCGCTGGCCACCGACGCACCCGGCTTCGACAAGGCGGTCCTGGCGGGCTGCTTCGGCCCGGGCACCGCCCCGGCCGACTTCGCCGGGACCCGGATCGGCCTGTACCCGGGGACGCGCGACCGGCTGTGGTGACCCGGCGCGGCGAAGGGGCAGCAGGGTGCGCCGCGGCTCAGGCGCCCGGTTCGGCCGGCGCCGCGGCAGGGGCCGGGGTGGTGTCCGGGGCCGGAGGCTTCGGGGTCCGGCGGCCCAGCTGGGGGGCCAGGAAGAGGGTCAGCGTGGGCACCAGGTACAGGGCCCACACGGCGACCTGGAGCCAGGTCGGGTCCGGCTGGAAGTTGAACGTGCCCTTCAGCAGGGTCCCGTACCAGCTGTCCGGCGGGATCGTCGCGCTGATGTCGAAGGCCCGGTCCTGCAGCCCCGGCACGAAGTCCGCCTCCTGCAGGTCGTGGACGCCGTACGCGAGGACACCGGCGGCGACCACGACCAGCATGCCGCCGGTCCAGGTGAAGAACTTCGCCAGGTCGATCCGCAGCGCGCCCCGGTAGAAGAGGTAGCCCAGCAGGACCGACGAGGCGATGCCCAGCAGCACCCCGGTCAGCGGGCCGGCGCCGTCACCGGCCGCCTTCACCGAACGCCACACGAACAGCGAGGTCTCGATGCCCTCGCGCCCGACCGCCAGGAACGCGGTGGTCACCAGCGCCCCGGTGCCCATCGCGAGCGCCGCGTCGAGCTTGCCGTGCAGTTCCGCCTTCAGGTGCCGCGCGGTGCGCCTCATCCAGAAGACCATCCAGGTGACCAGGCCCACCGCGACGATCGACAGGCTGCCGCCGATCGCCTCCTGCGCCTGGAACGTCAGCTCCTGGGTGCCGAACTCCAGCGCCGCGCCGAAGCCGAGGCTGACCGCGGCCGCGATGCCCACGCCCAGCCAGATCGGCACCAGCTTGTCGCGGTGGCCGGTCTTGACCAGGTAGGCGACGAGGATGCAGACGACCAGGCTGGCCTCCAGCCCCTCGCGCAGGCCGATCAGGTAGTTGCTGAACACGTCGGTTCCTCCCGTTCAGGACTCAGGCGAACAGCGCCCGGCCCCACCAGTCGTCCTTGTCGCGGACGCCCGGCGGGACGGCGAAGATCGCCGAACCCACGTGCTGGATGTACTCGTTGAGGACGTCGGCCTTGGCCAGGCTGCGCTGGATGGGGACGAAGCCCGTGCGGACGTCGCGCTGGTAGGCGAGGAAGAACAGGCCCGCGTCGAGCCGGCCCAGGCCGTCGGTGCCGTCCGTGAAGGAGTAGCCGCGGCGCAGGATCGTCGCGCCGTTGTTGGAGTCCGGGTGCGCCAGGCGCACGTGCGCCTCCGGCTTCATCGCCTTCAGGAAGGGCTCGTCGCGCTCCTTGGACTTGCCGACGGGCGCGCCCTCGGCCTTGTCCCGGCCGAAGATGTCCTCCTGTTCCTGGAGCGGGGTGCGGTCCCAGATCTCGATGTTCATCCGGATCCGCCGGGCCACCAGGTACGAGCCGCCCGCCATCCAGGCCGAGGGGCCCGCCACGTCCTTCTCGGCGACCCACACGTGCCGCTCCAGGGCGGCGGTGTCGGTCCCGGAGATGTTCCGCGTGCCGTCCTTGAAGCCCATCATGTTGCGCGGGGTCTGCTCCTCCGGGGTGGTGGAGGAGGTCTTGCCGAAGCCCAGCTGGGACCAGCGCATCACCGTCCTGCCGAAGCCGATGCGGGCCAGCTGGCGGACGGCGTGCACCGCGACCTGCGGGTCGTCCGCGCAGGCCTGGACGCACAGGTCGCCGCCGGAGCGGGCCGGGTCCAGGTTGTCCCCCGGGAACAGCTCCAGGTCGACCAGGGCCTCCGGCCGCCGGTCCTCCAGGCCGAAACGGTCCTTGGCGAACAGCGAGGGGCCGAAGCCGATGGTGAGGGTCAACCGGGACGGCTTCAGGCCCAGTGCCTCGCCGGTGTCGTCCGGCGGGGCCTGCGGCAGGCCGCCGACCGCGCCCTCGCCGACGGGCAGACCGGCGGTCATCCGCTCGGCCGCGCGGGTCCAGTCCTTCAGGAGCTGGACCAGCTCGGCCCGGTCCTTGGTCTTCACGTCGAACGCGGCGAAGTGCAGCCGGTCCTGGACGGGTGTGGCGATGCCCGCCTGGTGCGGCCCGTGGAAGGGCACCGCGGCACCGGTCAGCGCGGCCGGCACGTGGT
>NZ_JAJAUY010000148.1 GCF_020532625.1 Streptomyces antimicrobicus
GGATGAGGCCGGTCGGCCGGGCCGGGGGCTAAGGCGCCCGGCCCGGCGGCAGCGCTGTCAGGCCACCGCCCGGGCGGCGGCCCGGCCCGCCGTGCGGCCCGAGAAGAGGCAGCCGCCCAGGAAGGTGCCCTCCAGGGCGCGGTAGCCGTGGACGCCACCGCCGCCGAAGCCGGCCGCCTCGCCCGCCGCGTAGACACCCGGCAGCGGGTCGCCGGAGGGGGTCAGGACCCGGGAGGACAGGTCGGTCTCCAGGCCGCCCAGGGACTTGCGGGTCAGGATCGAGAGCCGGACGGCGATCAGCGGGCCCGCGGCCGGGTCCAGCACGCGGTGCGGCGCGGCGGTCCGGATCAGCCGGTCGCCCAGGTAGCGGCGGGCCCCGTGGATGGCCGTGACCTGGAGGTCCTTGGTGAAGGGGTTGGCGATCTCCCGGTCCCGCGCCGTGATCTCCCGCCGCAGGTCCGCCTCGTCGATCAGGCCGAGCCCGGTGAGTTCGTTCATCCGCCGCACCAGGGCGGACAGGTCGCGTTCGACGACGAAGTCCGCGCCGTGGTCCATGAACGCCTTGACCGGCCCCGGCACCGCCTGCCGGGCCCGCACCAGCACCTCCCGGACCGACTTGTCGGTGAGGTCCGGGTTCTGCTCGGACCCGGAGAGGCCGAACTCCTTGCCGATGATGCGCTGGTTGAGCACGAACCAGGTGTGGTCGTGCCCGGTGCGCATGATGTGGTCCAAGGTGCCCAGGGTGTCGAAGCCGGGGAAGAGCGGCACCGGCAGCCGCTTGCCGGTGGCGTCGAGCCAGAGCGACGACGGGCCGGGCAGGATGCGGATGCCGTGCCGGGCCCAGATCGGGTCCCAGTTCGCGACGCCCTCGGTGTAGTGCCACATGCGGTCGCGGTTGATGTGGTGGGCGCCGGCGTCCTCGGCGATGCCCAGCATCAGCCCGTCGACGTGGGCGGGGACCCCGGACAGCAGCCGGTCGGGCGGGGTGCCGAGCCGGGCCGGCCACTGCTTGCGCACGAGCTCGTGGTTGCCGCCGATGCCGCCCGAGGTGACGATCACCGCCTGCGCGCGCAGCGAGAACGTGCCGGTCACCTCCCGGCTGCTGGCCGCGCCGCGGACGGCGTCGGACGGGGCCAGTACCTCGCCCGTGACCGTGTCCACGGCGCCCGCGGTGCGGCCGAGGCCGGTCACCCGGTGCCGGAACCGCAACTTCACCGAGCCGCGCGCCACCGCGGCCCGGACCCGCCGCTCGAACGGCGCCACCAGGCCCGGCCCGGTGCCCCAGGTGATGTGGAACCGGGGGACGGAGTTGCCGTGGCCGTTGGCGTCGTAGCCACCGCGCTCGGCCCAGCCGACGACCGGGAAGAAGCGGACGCCCTGGCCGTGCAGCCACGACCGCTTCTCGCCCGCGGCGAAGTCGACGTAGGCCTCGGCCCAGCGGCGCGGCCAGGCGTCCTCCTCGCGGTCGAAACCGGCCGTGCCCAGCCAGTCCTGGAGGGCCAGGGCCCGGGTGTCCTTGATCCGCAGCCGGCGCTGTTCGGGCGAGTCGACCAGGAACAGGCCGCCGAACGACCAGTGCGCCTGCCCGCCGATCGACTGCTCGGGCTCCTGGTCGAGGAGGACGACCTTGCGGCCGGCCTCGGCCAGTTCGGCGGTGGCGGCCAGGCCGGCGAGTCCCGCGCCGATCACGATGACGTCTGCGTCGTACCCCATGCGTGTTCCCGTCCGTCCCGTCCGTGGTGTCGGTGGTGTCCGTCGCGCCGTCGCGCGGCGTCGTGGCGCCGTGGCGTACGCCGTCACGCCGTCACGCCGTCACGCCGTCATGCCGTACGCCGTCACGCCGTACGCCGTTCAGGTCGTACGCCGTCACGCCGGGCCTCCGTGGTGGGACGATCCTGGCTACGCGGCGGTAACCCGTCAACACCGGTGGTTGGATGAATCCCATGAGTGCCGCTGATGAAGTGCTGGACGTGGTGGACCGCGAGGACCGGGTCGTCGGGCAGGCGCCGCGCGGGCGGGTCTACGCCGAGGGGCTGATCCACCGCTGCGTGTTCGTCCAGGCCGCGGACGCCGCCGGGCGGATCTTCGTGCACCGGCGCACGGAGTCGAAGCTGGTCTTCCCCGGCGCGTACGACATGTTCGTGGGCGGGGTGGTCGGGGCCGGCGAGTCCTACGACGAGGCGGCGCTGCGGGAGGCCGAGGAGGAGCTCGGGGTGACCGGGCTGCCGCGGCCGGAGCCGCTGTTCCGGTTCCTGTACGAGGGCGCGGGCGGGGCCTGGTGGTCGGCGGTGTACCGGGTGCGGTGCGAGCTGCCGGTCCGGCCGCAGGAGTCGGAGGTGGCCTGGCACGCCTTCGTGGACCCGGCCGAGCTGGACCGGCGGGTGGACGGCCGGGTGGACGGCGGGGTGGACAGGCCGTCCGGGCGGGAGGCGTGGACGTGGGTGCCCGACGGGCTGGAGGCCTACCGGCGGCTGCGGACGTGGGAACGCGGTCCCGACGGCGCCGCCGCGGGGCCCGGCCGTCCGTGGCGCCAGTAGATTGCCTGGCGTGATCGACTTCGCCAAAGACCTGCGCCTCTGGTTCTCGCCGCAGCGCGTCCGGGACGAGGGCGAGACGCCCGACTACCGCTTTTCCCTGGCCAACGAGCGGACGTTCCTGGCCTGGATCCGGACCGCGCTGGCACTGGTCGGCGGTGGCTTCGCGGTCGACCAGTTCCTGCCGGACCTGCGGTGGGGCGTGCGGGTCGGGATGGCGTTGGCCCTGCTGGCGGTCGGCGCGGCGTGCGCGCTGCGCGCGGTGAACCACTGGGTCCGGTGCGAGCGGGCGATGCGCAGGGGCGAGGACCTCCCGGTCTCGCGCTTCCCGGTGGTGCTGAGCCTGGGGGTGGGCCTGGTCGCGGTGGCGATGGTCCTGGTGGTCCTGCTGGGCTGGACGGACCGCCCGTGACCGGCGCAGCCGCCGGTGGGGCCCCGCCCGCGGGGGCCGGGGCCGGGGCCGGGCCCGGGCGGGATCCCGGGTTGCAGCCGGAGCGGACGCGGCTGGCGTGGCGGCGCACGACGCTGGCCTGCGCGGTCACCGCCGTGCTCGCGGTGCGGCAGGCCGTGCGCGGGCCGGGGACCGCGCCGGAGGTGGCCGGGTGCGCGTTCATCGTGCTGCTGTGGCTGGCGTTCCTCGGCGTGGCGCACCGGCGGATCCGGGCCCTGGCGGCGCCCCGGCCGCCCGTCCTGGGCGAACGGGCCGCCCTGGGCGCCACCGCGTGCGTGCTCGCCCTCGCCGTCTTCGCGGTCGCCGTGCTGCTCTGACCGCACGCCGGCCGGCTCCGACCGGCGGCCCCTCTCCCCCGGCCCGGACCCGGCTGGCAGGATGCTGCCCGCCAGCCGAACGCGACCCGGGGAGCCCGCACATGACCGCCGAACAGCCGTACCTCGTCCAGCCCGCGCCGGGCGTGTACGCCTACGTCCAGCCGGACGGCGGCTGGTGCCTGAACAACGCGGGCTTCGTCACGGACGGCGGCCAGACCCTGCTGATCGACACCGCCGCCACCGAGCGCCGGGCGCACGCCCTGCGCGACGCCCTCACCGGCGCCGGGGCCCCGCTGCCCCGCCTGGTGGTGAACACCCACCACCACGGCGACCACACCTACGGCAACGGCGTGTTCACCCCGCAGGCCCTGGTCCTCGGGCACGACAGCGCGCGCACCGAGCAGCTCGCCGCCGGCCACCAGCTGGAGATGATCTGGCCGGGAACCGACTTCGGCGCGATAACGATCACCGCGCCCACCCTCACGTACAGCGAGCGCATGACCTTGCACATCGGGGACACCGAGGTGCGGGTCCTGCATCCCGGCGTCGCGCACACCACCGGCGACTCGATCGTCTGGCTGCCGCGGCAGCGGATCGTGTTCACCGGCGACCTGGTCTTCGCCGAGGGCACGCCCTTCGTCGCGATGGGCTCGGTGTCCGGTTCGCTGCGGGCCCTGGAGCTGCTGCGCTCCCTCGACGCGCGGACCGTCGTCCCCGGCCACGGCCCGCTGACCGGCCCGGAGGCGTACGACGACACCGAGCGCTACCTGCGCCACGTCCAGGACCTCGCCCGCGAGGGCCGCGACCAGGGGCTGACCCCGCTGGAGACCGCGCAGCGGGCCGACCTCGGCGAGTTCGCGACCTGGCGGGAGAGCGAGCGGCTGGTGGCGAACCTGCACCGGGCCTACGCGGAGCTGGCCGGGCTGCCGGCCGGGGCCCCGCTCGACATAGCGGCGGTGCTCAAGGACATGACCGTGATGAACGGCGGCGTCCCCGTGGCCTGCCACGCCTGAGCGCGCCGCCGGAAACCGGTCCCGGCCGGGTGCCCGACCCGGCCGGTTTCCGGCGGACCCCTGGACGGCATACCGACTGGTCGGCATGATGGCTGCCAGCCATCGTCCGCCGACTTCCTCACCGGAGGTGCGCACCATGACCTCAGCCGATCCCCGGGGCCTCGATCTGGAGCGGCTGCGCGGCCATCTCGACCGCGTGCGGCCGGGACTCGTGACCGGGGCGCTGCGCGGCCGGCTCGTCGAGGGCGGCCGGTCGAACCTGACGTACGAGGTCACCGACGGCACCGACCGCTGGGTGGTGCGCCGGCCCCCGCTCGGGCACGTCCTGGCCACCGCGCACGACATGCGGCGCGAGCACCGGGTGATCGAGGCGCTGCACGGCACGGCGGTGCCGGTGCCCGAGCCGCTGCTGCTGTGCGAGGACGAGGAGGTGCTCGGGGCGCCGTTCTACATGATGGAGTTCGTGGACGGGGTCCCGTACCGCACGGCCGGGCAGCTGGCCGAGCTGGGCCCGCAGCGCACCCGGCGGGCGGTGCTGGGGCTGGTGGACACGCTGGTCGAGCTGCACGCCGTGGACCCGCAGGCGGTCGGACTGGCCGACTTCGGGCGGCCGGAGGGCTTCCTCGACCGGCAGCTGCGCCGCTGGGGCAAGCAGCTGGCGGCCTCGCGCGGGCGCGAACTGCCCGGCATCGACGAGCTGCACGGCGGACTGGGCCGGGCGCTGCCGCTGTCCCCCGCCCCGGCCGTCGTGCACGGCGACTTCCGGCTCGACAACGTCCTGATCGGCGGCCCGGACGACCGGATCCGGGCGGTGCTGGACTGGGAGATGTCCACGCTCGGCGACCCGCTGACCGACCTCGGGCTGCTGGTCATGTACAGCTCCGACCTGGGTCTGGCCGAGTCCCCGGTGAGCACCACCAGCGGCGCGCCCGGGCATCCGGCACCGGCCGAGCTCGTCGAGCGGTACGCGGCCCGCTCGGGCCGGGACACCGGCGCGATCTCCTGGTACACGGCCTTCGCGTGGTTCAAGCTCGCGGTGATCCTCGAAGGCATCCACTACCGCTGGACGCTCGGCCAGACCGTCGGCGCCGGCTTCGACCGGATCGGCGAGCTGGTCCCGGTCTTCATCGAGCACGGCCTGACCACCCTCCACGAAGGCTGAGGAGCCACCGACATGGACTTCGCATTCGACGCCCGGACCGAGGAACTGCGCGAGCGCCTGCTGGCGTTCATGGAGGAGTGCGTCCACCCGGCGGAGGCAGTCGCCGCCGAGCAGCGCGCCGCCCTGCCCTCGCCGTGGGACACCCCGGCCGTCTTCGGCGAGCTGCGGGCCGAGGCCCGGCGCCGGGGCCTGTGGAACCTCTTCCTCCCGGACCCCGAGTACGGCGCCGGGCTGAGCAACCTCCAGTACGCGCCGCTGGCCGAGATCACCGGGCGCAGCCCGCACCTGGCGCCCATGGCGACCAACTGCGCCGCCCCGGACACCGGGAACATGGAGCTGCTGGCGCAGTTCGGCAGCGAGGAGCAGAAGAAGCAGTGGCTGCAACCGCTGCTGGCCGCCGAGATCCGCTCCGCCTTCGCGATGACCGAGCCCGCCGTGGCGTCGTCGGACGCGACGAACGTCGAGACCCTCGTCGAGCGGTCGGCCGACGGCACCGAGTACGTGGTGACCGGCCGCAAGTGGTTCATCTCCGGGGCGATGAACCCGGACTGCAAGATCTTCATCGTGATGGGCCGGACCGACCCGCACGGGGCGGACCCGCGCCACCGGCAGTCGATGATCCTGGTGCCGCGCGACACCCCGGGCGTCGAGGTGCGCCGCGCCATGCGCGTGTACGGGTACGAGGACCACGACCACGGCGGGCACGCCGAGGTCGTGTTCGACGGCGTACGGGTGCCCGCCTCGCACCTGATCGGCGAGGAGGGGTCCGGCTTCGCCATCGCCCAGGCGCGCTTGGGCCCGGGCCGGATCCACCACTGCATGCGGCTGATCGGCATGGCGGAGCGGGCGATCGAGCTGATGTGCCGGCGGGCGGTGGAGCGTACGGCGTTCGGCAAGCCGCTGGCCGCCCAGGGCGTCGTGCAGAACTGGATCGCGGACGCCCGGGTGACCGTGGAGCAGCTGCGGCTGCTGGTGCTGAAGACGGCCTGGCTGATGGACACGGTCGGCAACCGGGGCGCGCACACCGAGATCCAGGCCATCAAGATCGCCACGCCGCGGGCGGTGGTGGGGATCCTGGACCGGGCCGTCCAGCTGCACGGCGCGGGCGGGGTCAGCCAGGACTTCCCGCTGGCCGAGCTGTGGGCGGCGGCCCGGACGCTGCAGCTGGCGGACGGGCCCGACGAGGTGCACCAGCGGTCGCTGGCGCGGCGCGAGCTGAAGAAGTACGCCTGACCCGGCCGGGTCAGGGGCGCAGCGCGCGCAGCAGCAGGTCGGCGAGGTGGTCGGCGACCTGCTGCGGCGTGAGCGGGCCGTCCGTGCGGTACCAGGTGGACAGGTGGTGCACGGAGCCGAAGTGGTAGTCGACCACCAGGTCGGCGGGGGTGGCGGTGGAGAACACCCCGGTGCGCTGGCCCTCTTCGACCAGGGCGCGGAAGCGCTCGTGGTAGCGGCGCCGCTCGGCCCGGACCTGCTTGTACTTCTCCGGGCTGAGCTGGTGCATCGAGCGGAAGAAGATCATCGCGTCGTCGAGGTTCTCGATGGTGGTCACCACCACGTCGGCCGCGGCGGCGCGCAGCCGTTCCTCGACGGGGGCGTCGGAGTCGGCGACGGCGTCCAGGCGCTGCTGCTGCAGGCGCAGCATGCGCGCGTACACCTCGTGCAGCAGGTCGTCCTTGGAGCCGAAGTAGTGGTAGAGGGCGCCCTTGGTGACCCCGGCCGCCTCGACGATCTCCTGGACCGAGGTGCGGTCGTAGCCGCGCTCGGCGAACAGCCGGGTGGCGACGGCCAGCAGCCGCTGCGGGACGGGGGTGTCCTCCGGCTCCCCGGTGGTGCTGCTCCTGACGGGCATGGCCCCTCCCCTTTCGCGTTCCTACGAATGTTTTGAGCCGCGCTCGCGCAGTTCTCGACGCAGGATCTTGCCACTGGTCGTCTTGGGAAGGACAGGCAGGATCTCCACGTGCCGCGGGTACTTGTAGGCGGCCATGCGCGCGGCGCAGTGGGCGGTCAGCTCGGCCGGTGTGACGGTGCTGCCGGGGCGGAGGCTGACGTAGGCCTTGACGCTCTCGCCGCGGTAGGGGTCGGGGACGCCGACGACGGCCGCCTCGCGGACGGCGGGGTGGGTGTGCAGGACGTCCTCGACCTCGCGCGGCCAGACCTTGAAGCCGGAGGCGTTGATCATGTCCTTCTTGCGGTCCACGACGTAGAGCCAGCCGTCCTCGTCCATGAAACCGACGTCCCCGGTGCGCAGTTCCCCGTCGGGGAAGGCCTCGGCGGTGGCCTCGGGCAGCCCCCAGTACCCGGTGGCGAGCTGGGGGCCGCGCACCGCGATCTCGCCGGTCTCCCCGAACGGGAGCTCCGCACCGTGCGCGTCGAGGATCCGTACGACGGTCCGGGCGCCGGGCACCCCGACGGAGAGGGTGCCGGTGGCGGGGTCGACCGGGGCCCGCAGGTGCGCGGGGACGGAGGCGCAGGCGGCGGTGGACTCCGTGAGCCCGTAGCCGTTCAGCAGCTCCACCCCGAGGGTCTCGCGCAGCCGCGTGACCAGGGCGGGCGGCAGCGGGGCGCCGCCGCAGGAGACCACCGCGAAGGAGGCGAAGTGCTCCCGGCCGGCGGCCGGGTGGGCGGCCAGGGCCATGAAGGCGGTGGCGGGGCCGACGGTGTAGGCGGGCCGGTGTTCGAGGAACGCGTCGAGGACCAGGCCTGGCTCGAAGCGGTGGGCGAGGGCGAGGGTGCCGGCGTTGACGAAGCAGGCGGCGAGCTCGCAGACCATGCCGGTGATGTGGAACAGCGGGGCGAGGGCGAAGTAGGTGGCGCCCTTGGGTATCGGGTGGCCGGTGACCTGGCGTACGGCGTTGTAGGTGAGGGCTCCGTGGGGGTTCATGGCGCCCTTGGGGGTGCCGCTGGTGCCGGAGGTGTAGCTGATCAACGCGGTCGTCCCGGCCTCCGGTGCGGGCACGCCGGCCGGCGCCGAGTGGCCGTGGCGGGCCACCTGGAGGAAGTCCGCGGGCTGGCGGGGGTCGGCCGCGGGCTCGCAGGGGCCGGGCGCGGGGGCGGCGCCCGCCGGGCCGTCGGCCGGGGGGCCGAAGACGCGGGGGTCGTCGCGGGTCTGGAGGTCGCGGGGGTCGGCGAGGAGGACCGTGCGGACGGCCGTGCCGGCGGTGGCCGCAGCGGCGTACGCCGCCCAGGTGGGGCCGTCGCAGACCAGGGCGGCGGCGCCGCTGTCGCGCAGGGCGTGGGCGAGTTCCGCCGTCTTGTACATCGGGTTGAGCGGCACCACGACCGCGCCGGCCTTCCAGGCGGCCAGCACCGCGAGCACGAAGTGCGGGGTGTTCTGGTGCATGACGGCGACCCGGTCGCCGGGGCGGACGCCCCGCGCGGCGAGGTGCCCGGCGACGGAGTCGGACAGCGCGTCGGTCTCGGCGTAGCTCAGCCGGCCGTCGAAGTACGCCAGCGCCGGGCGGCCGGGCGCGCGGCGCACGGCCGCGCGGAAGGCGTGCAGCACGCTGGGCGGCGGCTCGACCGGTGCCCGTTGGGCGGGACCGAGCCGGCCGAGCCACGGCATGGCGGCGTAGCGCGAGACCGTCACGTGCCGGCCTCCCACTTCTGCTGGACGCGGTTCATGCCGCGGAGCCAGCGGTCGGGGTCGCTCGCGCGGGCCGCGTAGAAGCGGGCCACCTCGGGGTGCGGGAGGATCAGGAAGCGGTCCTCGGCCATGCCCGCGAAGAGGGCGTCGGCGACGGCCTCGGGGGCGACGGCCGTCGGGACGAGCACGAGCTCGCCGGCCGAGCCGGTGGCGTTGAGCATGTCGGTGCGGACTCCCTGCGGACAGATGGCGTGGACCTTGAGACCGCGGTGGCGGTAGGTCAGCGAGAGCCACTCGGCGAAGGCGAGCGCGCCGTGCTTGGTGACACTGTACGGCGCGGCTCCGATCATGGTGAGCAGCCCTGCGGCGGAGACGGTGGACACGAACCGGCCCTCGCCGCGCTCCAGCCAGTGCGGCAGCAGCGCGCGGGCCGCGCGGACGTGCGCCATGACGTTGGTCTGCCAGGCCGCCTCCCAGACGGCCTCGTCGGCGGCGGCGTCGCCGCCCGAGCCGAGGCCGGCGTTGGCGCAGTAGACGTCCACGGTGCCGCCGAGCGCCTCGCGGGCCTCGGCCACGGTCGCGGACGCGTCGCCGGGGACGGCGACCGCCGCCGGGCCGATGGCCTCGGCGACGGCGGCGGCCTTGGCGGCGTCGAGGTCGTTGACGACGACCGCGGCCCCTTCTGCGGCGAAGCGGTGCGCGAGCGCGGCGCCGATGCCGCCGCCCGCTCCGGTGACGACGACGCGGGTGCCCTGGTATGCGGCCACTGGTCCTGCCTTCCGTGGGTGAGGGGGAGTGAGGGAGTGAATGAGGGAGTGAGGGAGGGAGTGAGTCGACAGAAGCGACGAGCAACGGCGGCAGACTAACCAGTCGGTATGTCGGGGTGGAAGGGTGCGGAGCACTAGCGTCGGGCGGATGAGTCTGTCGCGACGGGGGTTGCTGGTGGCGGGGGTTGCCGGGGCGGTCGGGATCGGGTCGGCGGCGCGATCCGGGGCGGCGGCAGGGGCCGGGGCGGCGGCAGGGGCCGGGCCGCGGGTGCGGACCGGGTTCGAGCGGCTCGGCGACGACGGGTACGCCCTGCTCGCCGGGCAGCGCGTCGGGGTCGTCACCAACCCCACCGGCGTCACCTCCGACGCCCGCCACCTGGTCGACGTCCTGCACGCGGACGACCGGGTGGACCTCGTCGCCGTGTTCGGCCCCGAGCACGGCTTCCGCGGCACCGCCCAGGCCGGCGGCTCCGAGGGCCGCCACCAGGACCCGGCGACCGGGCTGCCGGTGTACGACACGTACGGCACCAGCGGCAAGGCGCTGGCGGAGCTGTTCACCGCGGCCAGGGTGGAGACGGTCGTCTTCGACATCCAGGACGTCGGGGCCCGCTTCTACACCTACATCTGGACCCTCTACGACGTGATGCGCGCCGCGGCCCTGGCCGGGGCGGCGGTGGTGGTCCTCGACCGCCCCAATCCCGTCGGCGGGCGCGGGCCGCGCGGCCCGGTCCTGGACCGGGCGTACGCGAGCTTCGTCGGCCGCGAGCCGGTCGCGCTCGCGCACGGGATGACGGCGGCCGAGCTGGCGCGGCTGTTCAACGGGGAGTTCCTCGGCGACGCCCCGGCGCGGCTGCACACCGTCGCGATGACGGGCTGGCGCCGGGAGGCGTTCTTCGGGGAGACGGGCCTGCCCTGGGTGCCGCCGAGCCCCAACATGCCCACCCCGGACACCGCCCTCGCCTACGCCGGGACCTGCCTGTTCGAGGGCACCAACCTCTCCGAGGGGCGGGGTACGGCGACGCCCTTCGAGGTGCTCGGCGCCGAGGGGGTGGACCGGCGCTGGGCGGAGGCGGCGGACGCGCTGGACCTGCCGGGGGTGTGGGTGCGGGAGGCGTACTTCACGCCGACGTTCTCCAAGTACGCCGGGAAGACCTGCGGCGGGGTGCGGCTGCTGGTGCACGACCGGGCGGCGTTCGACCCCGTGCGGACCGGGATCGGGCTGCTGGTGACGGCCCGGCGCGCGTGGTCCGGCTTCGCCTGGCGCCCGGACCACTGGATCGACCGGCTGACCGGCTCGGCCCGGGTCCGCACCCTGGTGGACGCGGGGGCCGGGGTGGACGAGATCGTGGCCGACTGGGCGGCGGGCCTCGCGCGGTTCGCGGCGGTGCGCGACGGGTACCTCCTGTACCGCTGAGGCGGTGGCCCGGGCGGGCGCCGGGGCGTACGCGCCGCGGCCGGGCCGGTGGCGAAGGGGGCGCGTCATGGCGGGTGCGAGTGCGGGCGCAGGTGCGGGTGCGGGCGCAGGTGCGGGTGTGGGTGCGGGTGCGGCTGCGGCTGCAGGGTCGGGCGTGGGCGTGGGGCCGTACGTGGAGCTGACGTTCGACGCCCAGGGCGACGTGGACCGGGCGAGCCGGGACGCGGTGGGGCGGCTGGACGTCACCGATCTGCTGGTCTTCGCGCACGGCTGGAACAGCGACCGTTCCACGGCGACCCGGCTCTACGAGCGCTTCTTCGCCCCGTTCCCGCGCCTGGTGGGTCCCGGGGTGCGGCTGGGGTACGTGGGGGTGGTGTGGCCGTCGATGCGGTTCTCGGACGAGCCGATCCCCGACTTCGACCCGCCGGGCCTCCGGCCCGGCCCGGCCGACGGGTCACCGGCCCTGGACTCCGGGACCCGGCGGGCGCTGGGGGCGTTCTGGCCCGGGCGGGAGGCCGAGCTGGACCGGGTCGCCCAGCTGCTGTCCGAACGGCCGGAGTCGGTGGCGGCCTTCGCGGAGTTCGGGGCGCTGGTACGGGAGCTGGCCGGGGTGGACGAGGCGGCGTCGTGGCCGCGGTCGCCGGCGGGCACGGCCGCGGCGGCCACGGCCGAGGCCGAGGCGGGCACCGCCGTCGCCTACGCCGAGGAGGGCGCGGTGGACGTCCCGGCGATGTTCACGGCGGACGTGCTGGAGGTGTGCCGGGTCTTCGCCGACGCCCTGGCCGAGGCGGGCGGCACGGTCGCGGACGGCGGCGCGGCCCCGGACGGCGGCGTGCGGGAGCTGTCCCCCGGCGGTGGCCTGCGCCGGCTGTGGAACGGCGGCAAGGAGGTGCTCCGGCAGGCGGCGTACTACGAGATGAAGAAGCGGGCCGGTGTCGTCGGCGAACGCGGCCTCGGCCCGGCGCTGGTGGAGCTCTCGCGCAGCCGCCCGGAGCTGCGGGTGCACCTGGTGGGCCACAGTTTCGGGGCCCGGGTGGTGTCGTTCGCGCTGCGGGCGGTGCCGGACGGCTGGGGCTTCGTGAAGTCCCTGACGCTGCTCCAGGGGGCGTTCTCCCATTACGCGTTCAGCGAGCGGCTGCCGCACGACCGGGGCCGGGGCGGGGCGCTGCGCGGTGTGCAGCGCCGGGTCGACGGGCCGGTGGTCGCGTGCCACTCGGACCGTGACACCGCGCTCAAGGTCTTCTATCCGCTGGCTTCCCGGATGGCGGGTGATTCGGCCGGATTCGCGGGCTTCGACGCGCGGTGGGGTGCGATCGGCCACGACGGGGTGCAGGCCCTGCCGGGTGCCCCCCGGCTGACGCTGGACGCGGCCCTGCGGGAGGGGCTGCCGGGGGCCGGTTGCGTCAGCGTGGACGCGGCTTCGGTGGTCCGGCGGGGCGGAGCCCCGTCCGGGGCGCACAGCGACATCTGCCACGAGGAACTCGCCCGGCTCGTCGTCTCGGCGGGACGCATGTGGCGCTGACTTCCGGCCATGTGCCACCCGTACGCCTCGTCCGCCCCCGCATGCGCCCGTACCGGGCCGGGCATGGTGGGCACATCGGCTCCGCGGACGGAGGTGCAGGGGTGATGGCGGGATTCCGGAGCTTGGCGTACCAGGTACGGGACGCGGGCAACGACCGGGCGTTGCGGCGCCATTCGCTGCGCCGCTGTCTGGAGAGATTCGCGCCCTACGGGCATCGGGCGACCTGGTGGCATCTGTGCGACCGGCACGGGATCGCGCCCGACGACCGGGCGGTGGATCCGCAGCGGCTGGTGGCCGCGCTGGAGGAACTGGAGGAGGCGCGGGCGGTCTGGCTGGCGTACGAACGGCAGTTCGCCGAGCGGCGGCGCCGTGAGAAGCACGACGGGCTGCGCCGGCCGGAGTGGGCCTGGAGCCGCGCGGCGGTGGTGCGGTGCGCCGACCCCGGCGTACGGCCGGAGGGCGCCCTGGGCGAGGTCCTGCGGCGGCTGGTCCGGGCGCTGGAGACGTCCCCCGGCCCGGCCTGCCCGGTCTGCGGTGCCCAGGAACTGCGCTGGCCGCCACGACCCGGAACCGACCAGGCCGCCACGACGCCGGGCACGGCCCCGGGATCCGCCGGACCGGCGGGGGGCGGAGCCGGGGCCGGAGCCGGAGCCGGGGCGGGTGCCTGGGACGGCCCGGTCTGCGCGGGCTGCGGCATCGTGGTCCCCCGACCGGCACTGAGCCTTTCGGGCCCTGCGGAACCGGCCGCCCCCGAACCCCTGGCCGGGGCGGGGTCCCGCGGCGGGAGCCACGGGGAGACCGGGACGACCGGGACGACCGGGACGACCGGGGCTCGCACGAAGGCGGGGGCCGGCGGCTACGCCGAGGGGGGCGGACCGGAGCTCCGGGGCGCGGCCTGTGCGGACGGCGGGGCGGAGGGCCGGGTGGAGGCCAGGGCTGAGGCCCAGGTGGAAGGCAGGGTTGACGGCCGGGTTGAGGGCCGGGCTGACGGCCGGGTGGAGGGCCTCGTGGAGGTGCGGTCCGAGGCCCGGGCCGCGTGACCGCGTGATCCAGGTCTCCCTCAACGGCTCGCGTACGGCCGCCGACGGCGCGGCCGTGCCGATGTCGCCCGAGGCGCTGGTGGAGGCCGCGCTGGAGGCGGTGGCGGCCGGGGCGGACGAGGTGCTGGTGCACCCGCGGACGCCCTGCGGCCGGGAGAGCCTCTCGCCCCGCGTGGTCGGCCCGCTGCTCCGGGCCCTGCGGGCGGCCGGCGTCGACGTCCCGCTCGCGGTGTGCGCGAGCATCGCGCCCGAGCCGGACCCGGCGGCCCGGATTGCCCGCGTCCGGGCGTGGGAGGTCCTGCCCGACCGCGCCGCGGTCCACTTCGACGAACCGGGCGCGACCGAACTGGCCGAGGCCCTGCTGAGCCGGGGCGTGGCGGTGGACGCGGTGTTCGCGGCGGGGGCGGGCGCGGACGCGGGCGCCCGGTGGGTGCGGGCCCGCGGGCTCGACCGCCGCCGCACCCGGCTCGTGGTGGAGGTGCCCTCCGCGGCGCAGGAACTGCTGCGGACCATCGGCCCGGGACCGGGCCAGGAGGTACTGCTCTTCGGGCGCGGGGACGCCGGCTGGGCGGCCGTGGCGCTGGCCCGGTCGTCGGGATTCGGGGTGCGGCTCGGCGTGGGGGACGCGACCCGCATGCCCGACGGCCGTCCGGCACCCTCCGCGGCACTGGTCACCCGAGCCACCCACCACCTCGCACCCCACCGGCCCCCGGCCCCGGCTCGGCCGCCCGGCCGCTGGAGGCCCGCAGCCAGCCGGCAGGGCTGAGCAGACACCTCGCCCGAAGCCGCCCAGGCCGGCCGCGACCCGAGCACGCCGCACCCTCACCGCTGGCGTGCGCCCGAGGGCGCGAGCGCCGCGCAGCCCGCGGCCCGCGGCGACAGCCGCTGCTTCAGCTCTGCCGACCGGCAGGCGGGGGCCACCGACACGGCGAGTGCCGGCACCGCACACCGGCGGAAGGCCGCTCGCCCGCCCCCGGCGGC
>NZ_JAJAUY010000149.1 GCF_020532625.1 Streptomyces antimicrobicus
CCACCGCCGCGCACGGCCGGGTCGAGTCCTGTGTCCTGGCGCTCGGTCCGGACGGCGTGCGCCGGGTGGCGCCCGGACTGCGGCCCGAGGAGCGGCAGGTGGCGGACGCCGAGCGGGCGCTCGACGACCGGCCGTGGTGGCTCAGGACGTACTCGGCCTACGGCGACGACGCCGACGCGGCCCTGGTGACGGTCGGCTTCCGGGTCCGCCCGGTACCGGAGCTGGGTGCGGGCCGCTCGCAGGACGGCGAGGTCCTCTTCGGATCGGCGACCTGCGCCGACCGCCCCGCCGCCTTCACCCTGCACATACCCCCCGGCTACCGGGCGGTCCTCGGTGACGCCCGCGTGGCCGAGCTGTTCACGGCGTACGCCACCGAGGCCGCGCAGCGGCGGGGTTGCACCGGGCTGAAGCTGCCCGGGGCCGCGGGGCAGGCTGGGTAGGGTCGGGTCATGCCGCCCGCCAAGAAGAAGCCGCGTACCTACGACTCGCGGCGGATCCGTGCCGCTGTGACCACCCAGTTCGGGCATGTCGCCGACGCCGTAGGGGGGTTGACCCAGGAGCAGTTGGCGCGGCCCAGCGGGCTGGGCGCCTGGACGGTCGCCGAACTGGCCGCGCACATCGCCTGGATCGCCGACTCGCTGGCCCGGGGGCTCGACCGGCCGCCGGCGGCCAAGGCCGAACTCGCCGCGCACGAGTGGCCCTTCGCCACCGCCGCGCTGGCCGGGCGGATCGCCGACGCCGCCGGGGAGACCCTCTCCGGGGCGCCGCTGCCCGAGCTGTTCGAGCGGGCCGGGGCCCGGTTGGCCGAGGCGCTCGACGCGCACCGCGACGACCGGGTGCTGGACCTGTGGATCGGGGCCATGCGGCTGGGTGACTTCCTGGTCACCCGGACCGTGGAGCTGGTCGTGCACACCGACGACCTCAACCGGGCGGCCGGCCTGGACGTCCCCCTGGACCGGCAGGCCCTGGCCGCCTGCACCCGGCTGCTGGCCGACGCGCTCGCGCACCGGGTGCCGGGCGGCGCGGTGGAGGTGCGGATCCCGCCGTTCGCCGTGGTCCAGTGCATCGAGGGCCCCCGGCACACCCGGGGGACCCCGCCGGGCGTGGTGGAGACCGATCCGCTGACCTGGATCCGGCTGGCCACCGGCCGTACCGCCTGGGCGGACGCGGTGGCCGACGCCCGGGTACGGGCCAGCGGGCAGCGGGCCGACCTCGCCGGGGTGCTGCCGCTGATGAGCTGAGCGGAACCGGTCGCCTCCGGCGTACGTCGGACCGGTATGCGCAAGCGGATCCCGCTCGTCCTGGCCGCCGCGGTGCTCGCCCTGGGCTGCGGCCCGGCCGCCTCGCGCCCCGCCCCCGCCGGCCCGGCCGCCGCCCTCGGTACCCCGCCCTCCGGCACCGCCGACCCGGCGCCCGCCCCCAGCGGCCCGGCCCCCGACCCCACCGGCCCGGCCCCCGACCCCAGCGGCCCGGCGGCCGGGGTTCCGCTGACCGGTACGCGGTGGACCGTGGACCGGCTGATCGCCGACGGGCGGTCGGTGCCGGTGCCCGCGGCGGCGCGGGGCGCGGCATGGTTCACGCTCTCGGCCGAGGGCCGGGCGAGCGGGAACCTCGGCTGCAACCGGTTCTCCGCCCCGGTGGCGTACGCGGCGGACGGCTCGGTGGCGTTCGGGCCGGTCCTGGCCACCCGGATGGCCTGCACCGGGCCGCCCGGCGAGGTCGAGCGGGCCCTGACCGCCCTGCTCGCCGCGGGCCCGCTCACCGTGCGGATCACGGACCGCTCCCTGCTGCTGACCGCCGCGGACGGCGCCTCGGGACTGACGGCCACCACCACGCCGGACGGGGCGACCACGGACGCGGCCACGGCGACCGCGGCCACGGCGACCGGGGCCACGGCGACCGGGGCCACGACGGGCGGGGCTCAGCCCGGGTAGGGCAGCAAGGTGGCGTTCGTCCGTTCCCAGGCGGCCCGCAGCTCGGCCAGCCGGTCCGGCTCGACCGCCGCCTTGTCGGCCTGCTCCCGTACGTCGCCCGCCAGGTCGAAGAGCTGGTCCCGGCCGGACCGGCCGCGGTAGTACTTCCAGTCGCCGCGCCGCAGCGCCCGCTCGCCCCGGACCCGCCAGAACAGGTCCCGGGCGGGGGCCGCCTCCCCGCGCAGCAGGTAGCCGGCCAGGCTCGCACCGTCGAGCGGGTACGCGGGGTGCGGCCGGGCCCCGGCCAGCTCCAGCAGGGTGGCCGTCCAGTCCGGGCTGAACACCGGGACCCGGCTGACCTGTCCGCCGTCGATCCGGGCCGGCCAGCGCAGGAGGGTGGGAACCCGGATGCCGCCCTCCTGGAGCGAGGCCTTGTTGCCGGACAGCGGCCAGTTGTGGGAGAAGCGCTCGCCGCCGTTGTCGCTGGCGAAGACGACCAGGGTGTCCCGCTCCTGGCCGGAGCGGCGCAGGGCGTCGAGGACGGTGCCGACGGAACGGTCGAGGTCCTCGACCATCTGCCGGTACTTCTCGACGGAGCCGCCGTCCTGGTGCCACAGCGCCCGCCCGTCACCGGCCTGGATCCGTCGGACGATCTCGGCGCTGGTCTCCTCGTCGCCGTCGGCGATCCACGGCCAGTGCGGGGTGGTGAAGTTCAGGTTGAGCAGCCACGGCTTCCCGCCGTGGTCGCGCCGCACGTAGTCGCTGGCCCGCTCGGTGAGGATGCGGGTGTAGTAGCGCAGGTCCTTGTACGCGGCGTCGCCCTCGTAGAGGTCGTACTCGCCGCCCAGGCCCAGCTTGGAGTAGTACTCCAGGGCCCCGCCGAAGTTGCCGAAGAACTCCTCCCAGCCGGACCGGGTGGGGCTGTACGCGGGCAGGTAGCCGCAGTGCCACTTGCCGATCAGCGCGGTGGCGTAGCCGGCGTCGCGCAGCAGCGAGGCGAGCGTGGGGTGGGTGGGTTCGAGGCCCACGGACCTGTCGGCGATCGGCTCGGCCAGGCCACCCTTGGTACGGCCCGGGAAACGGCCGGTGTAGAGGCTGAACCGGGTGGGCGAGCAGGTGGCCGATCCGGAGTAGGCGTCGGTGAAACGGACGCCCTGACGGGCCAGCCGGTCCAGGTTCGGCGTCCTGATGTGCGGGGCGCCGTACGAGGACAGGTCGGCCCAGCCGAGGTCGTCGCCGAGGATGAACAGGATGTTGGGGCGGCGCGCGGCCCGGCCGGGAGCGGCACGGAACTCGCGTTCGGCGGGCGGGGCCGCGGGGGTCTGCGCGGCCCGGGCCGGGGCGGCGGCCCCGAGTCCGGCGGCGGCGGCCGTGGCGGCGGCGGCCCCGCCGAAGGCGCGGCGGGACAGCGTGCGGTCGTTGCTGGGCATGGGTGTGCGTGCTCCGGGGAAGCGGCGGGTGCGAGGACGCGGCCCGCTGGGGAAAGGGCCCCGCACGGCTGCAGGGCAGGAGAAAGGGAGCCCGGTCAGGGGCGAAGGTGTGCCGGGGAACTCAACGGCAGCGACAGATGGCGCTCGCTACACGGACCAGGTCGACGTGGCGGCGCTCCACGAGGGTGACGGCTCGGTCACCGAGGGGCTGCATGGTCCGAGAGCCTCGCCGAATGCGGCAGGAGCTGTCAACACACCCCATCCGGATACCGAGACACGCGTAGACAGTCACCCTTCGTGCTGTGACATTTCCCAGGGCGTCCCCAATTCGGACCAGTGGACGACGTCGCCTAGACTCGGTGTCGTGCCTCGTGGTGATGGACGACTCAACCACGACCTGCTCCCCGGCGAGAAGGGCCCCCAGGACGCTTGCGGCGTCTTCGGTGTCTGGGCTCCGGGTGAAGAGGTCGCCAAGCTCACCTACTTCGGACTGTATGCACTGCAGCACCGCGGACAGGAGTCCGCGGGAATCGCTGTGAGCAACGGTTCCCAGATCCTCGTCTTCAAGGACATGGGACTTGTCTCCCAGGTCTTCGACGAGACCTCCCTCGGCTCTCTCCAGGGTCATATCGCGGTCGGTCACGCCCGTTACTCCACCACCGGTGCCTCGGTGTGGGAGAACGCGCAGCCCACCTTCCGCGCGACGGCCCACGGCTCGCTGGCCCTGGGACACAACGGCAACCTGGTGAACACTGCCGAACTCGCGGAGATGGTCGCCGACCTCCCGCGTCAGGACGGCCGCGCGACCCAGGTCGCGGCCACCAACGACACCGACCTCGTGACCGCCCTCCTCGCCGGCCAGACCGACGAGGACGGCAAGCCGCTGACCGTCGAGGAGTCCGCCCGCGTGGTGCTCCCGAAGGTCAAGGGCGCCTTCTCCCTGGTCTTCATGGACGAGGGGACCCTCTACACCGCCCGTGACCCGCAGGGCATCCGCCCGCTGGTCCTCGGCCGCCTGGAGCGCGGCTGGGTGGTGGCGAGCGAGACCGCCGCCCTCGACATCGTGGGCGCCAGCTTCGTCCGCGAGGTCGAGCCGGGTGAGCTCATCGCCATCGACGAGAACGGCCTGCGCACCTCCCGCTTCGCGGAAGCAAAGCCCAAGGGCTGTGTGTTCGAGTACGTCTACCTGGCGCGCCCGGACACCGACATCGCCGGCCGCAACGTCTATCTCAGCCGGGTCGAGATGGGCCGCCGCCTCGCCAAGGAGGCCCCCGTCGAGGCCGATCTGGTGATAGCGACGCCGGAGTCGGGCACCCCCGCCGCCGTCGGCTACGCCGAGGCGAGCGGCATCCCGTACGGCTCCGGCCTGGTGAAGAACGCCTACGTCGGCCGGACCTTCATCCAGCCGTCCCAGACGATCCGCCAGCTCGGCATCCGCCTGAAGCTGAACCCCCTCAAGGAAGTCATCCGCGGCAAGCGCCTGGTGGTCGTCGACGACTCGATCGTCCGCGGCAACACCCAGCGCGCCCTGGTCCGGATGCTCCGCGAGGCCGGCGCCGCCGAGGTCCACATCCGGATCTCCTCCCCGCCGGTCAAGTGGCCGTGCTTCTTCGGCATCGACTTCGCCACCCGCGCGGAGCTGATCGCCAACGGCATGACGGTCGAGGAGATCGGCACGTCGCTGGGCGCGGACTCGCTGGCGTACATCTCCCTCGACGCCATGATCGAGGCGACCACCATCCAGAAGCCGAACCTCTGCCGCGCCTGCTTCGACGGCGAGTACCCGATGGCGCTGCCGGACCCGGAGCTCCTCGGCAAGCAGCTGCTGGAGACCGAGCTGGCGGGCGGCCCCGACGCGGCCGACGCGCTGCGTCGCCCGTAAGACCCCCGCAGTACACGACACGAAAGTTCTCCCCTATGAGCGAGACCACCGGTGCCTCCTACGCGTCCGCGGGCGTCGACATCGAGGCGGGTGACCGCGCCGTCGAGCTGATGAAGCAGTGGGTGAAGAAGACCCAGCGCCCCGAGGTCCTCGGCGGCCTGGGCGGCTTCGCCGGCCTGTTCGACGCCTCCGCCCTCAAGCGCTACGAGCGCCCGCTGCTGGCCTCCGCCACGGACGGTGTCGGCACCAAGGTCGACATCGCCCGCCAGCTGGGCGTGTACGACACCATCGGCCACGACCTGGTCGCCATGGTCATGGACGACATCGTCGTCTGCGGCGCCGAGCCGCTGTTCATGACCGACTACATCTGCGTGGGCAAGGTCCACCCGGAGCGGGTCGCCGCCATCGTCAAGGGCATCGCCGAGGGCTGCGTCCTGGCCGGCTGCGCCCTCGTGGGCGGCGAGACCGCGGAGCACCCGGGCCTGCTGGGCCCGGACGACTTCGACGTGGCGGGCGCCGGCACGGGCGTCGTCGAGCACGACCGGCTGCTCGGCGCGGATCGCATCCGTACGGGTGACGCGGTCGTCGCGATGGCGTCGTCCGGCCTTCACTCGAACGGGTACTCGCTGGTCCGGCACGTGCTCTTCGACCGGGCAGGGCTGTCCCTGGACCGCGAGGTCCCGGAGTTCGGCCGCACCCTCGGCGAGGAGTTGCTGGAGCCCACCAAGATCTACTCGCTGGACTGCCTGGCCCTCACCCGCACCACCGAGGTCCACGCGTTCTCGCACATCACGGGTGGCGGCCTCGCCGCCAACCTGGCCCGGGTGATCCCGGACCACCTGCACGCCTCGGTCGACCGTTCGACCTGGGCCCCGGGTGCGGTGTTCGACCTGGTCGGCAAGGCCGGCCGGGTGGAGCAGCTGGAACTGGAGAAGACCCTGAACATGGGCGTCGGCATGATGGCCGTCGTACCGCAGGAGTCCGTGGACGTGGCCCTGACGACGCTGGCCGACCGCGGCGTCGACGCCTGGGTCGCCGGTGAGATCGTCGAGCGCGGCGCGCACACCGAGGGCGCGACCCTGGTCGGGTCCTACGCGAGCTGAGCAGCACCAAAACCCGGTCCGGGGCCTAGGCCCTGGACCGGGTTCGAGTGTTTCAGCTGTGGAAGACCTGGTGCGAAGCTACGAGCTCAGAGGCTACGAGCGTCAAGCGCCGCGGCGCTGCTGCGACGGACCGGACTCTTCGTCCTCGTCCTCGTCGTCGTCCGTGTTGTACAGCTCCGCGTAGCGGGCGTACGGGTCCTCGTCCTCGTCGTCGTCCTCGAACGGCTCGCCATTCGGCGGCTGCGAGAGCGGTTGCGAAGTCGATGCGCCCAGCTCGCTGGCCAGACGCGTCAGGTCAGTCCCGCCGCTGCTGTACTTCAGCTGGCGGGCGACCTTCGTCTGCTTGGCCTTTGCCCGGCCGCGCCCCATGGCTCGACCCCCTCGGTGACGGGGCTCGACGGCCCCAGAGTCTTGACACGCGTTCATGGTTCGGAGCGGGCTCTCCTCGAAGAGACCGTCCTTAGGGCTTTAACGGTACCTGCTTCCGCGGCCATACGGTACGCCGCCCGCATGACGTGCCCCGGCGCAGTGACCATGAGACGCCCTGTCCTCGCTGGTCAGCTGTGATTTTAACCCGTTATTGCCGGGCGACCCGCCGAAGTGCAGTGAGTCATGTCTCGCTGCCACCCCGGCGGGCCCGTCGGTGCCTCAGCCCTGGCGCGCCGCGCGCGCGTCGGCCATCCGCTGCTCGGCGATCCGGTCGGCCGCGGCGGCCGGCGGAATACCGTCTTCCTTCGCACGTGCGAAGATTTCGAGCGTGGTGTCGAAGATCTTCGTCGCCTTCACCTTGCACCGGTCGAAGTCGAAGCCGTGCAGCTCGTCGGCGACCTGGATCACGCCGCCCGCGTTGACCACGTAGTCGGGCGCGTACAGGATCCCGCGGTCCGCGAGGTCCTTCTCGACGCCGGGGTGCGCGAGCTGGTTGTTGGCCGCGCCGCAGACCACCTTGGCGGTCAGCACCGGCACGGTGTCGTCGTTCAGCGCGCCGCCCAGCGCGCACGGCGCGTAGATGTCCAGGTCGGGCACGCGGATCAGGGCGTCGGTGTCGGCCACCGCCGTGACCTTGCCCGGGTGCTTGTCGAGGATGCGCTGCACCGACTCCTGGCGGACGTCCGTGATCACGACCTCGGCGCCGTCCTCGAGCAGGTGCTCGACCAGGTAGTGCCCCACCTTGCCGACGCCGACCACGCCGACCTTGCGGCCGCGCAGGGTCGGGTCGCCCCACAGGGCCTGGGCGCTGGCGCGCATGCCCTGGAAGACGCCGAAGGCGGTGAGCACCGAGGAGTCGCCGGCGCCGCCGTTCTCGGGGGAGCGGCCGGTGGCCCAGCGGGTCTCGCGCGCCACCACGTCCATGTCCGCGACGTAGGTGCCGACGTCGCAGGCGGTCACGTACCGGCCGCCGAGGGACTCCACGAAGCGGCCGTAGGCGAGCAGCAGGTCCTCGGTCTTGACGAGGTCGGGATCACCGATGATCACGGCCTTGCCGCCGCCGTGGTCCAGGCCGGCCATGGCGTTCTTGTAGGACATGCCGCGCGAGAGGTTCAGCGCGTCGAGGACGGCCTCCTCGTCCGAGGCGTACGCGTGGAACCGCGTGCCGCCGAGGGCCGGGCCCAGGGCGGTGGAGTGGATGGCGATGACGGCCTTGAGGCCGGTGGCGCGGTCCTGGCAGAGCACGACTTGCTCGTGGCCCCCCTGCTCCGAGCGGAACAGGGTGTGCAGGACGCCGTCGGTCATTTCGGTCACGGTGGTGACTCCCATGGAAGAGAAGCGGCGGTGTGGCCCTCGTGCGGGTGGGGAGGGCCTGTCGGGAGCAGCGTAAGACCTCCGGGGCCCCGCGGAGTAGCGCTTGTTCCCACGGGGGAGGACGAGGAGGTGAGCGAATCCTGCGAGCCGCACCGGCTGCCCTCCGCCCGCTCGGCGCCGACCGTACCGTACGCCTCCTACCTGCGCGTCTACGAGCCGCTGGGCGCCTTCGCGGAGCCGGAGCGCTCGCACTGGGCGGACTACGCCCGGCGGACCGGCACGCCCACGGCCCAGGACGAACTGCGCCGGTGCCTGGCGGACTTGGTCGCGGTGCCGCCGACGGGGGTGCCGGTGCACGAGAGCGCGGACGCGTTCACGGCCGAGCTGGACGGGGAGGTGCTGGTCTGCCCGTGGCGGACCCGGCTGCGCGGCTGGCTGGCCCTGCAGGAACTGGTGGACGAGGGCACCCGGGGCGGCTTCCCCGGGCCCGTGCTGGACGCGGCGCTGCCGCCGGTGGTCCGCCGCCAGGCGGCCGCCGACTACGCGCGCTGGCGCGAGCGCCACCCCGACGCCCGGCCGTGGATCCGTACGGCGGTGTGGCAGGTGCCGGTGCGCTGGTTCGTGCTGGTGGCCGACGAGGAGCGCGACTACGTCCCCGGTGAACGGCTGCGCTACCGCACCCCGATGGTCCAGGCCCGCCGCCGGCTGGCCCGGGGGCTGCGGACGCTGCGCCGGACGGAGGGCTACGACGGCCTGGCCGAGGGGCTGGTGGAGGTGGGCAGCTGGCTGGAGGAGTTCCACCCCCGCTCGCTCGTCGAGCTCGACTACGGCGGCCTGGTGCACGCCCTGCCCCCGGAGCGGCTGGCGGTGGACCGCTCGGCCAAGGACGTGGCGCTGGGGTTCACGGCGCTGAAGGACGGGGACGCCGAGGCCGCCGCCGAGACGTACGGCAGGCTGAGCGAGCGGTGGCGCGCGGTGCGCGAGCGACTCTTCGCGAACTAGCCGGAGGCTGGTGGTATCGGCCGAACGGGCATAAGTTGCTGATCAACGGGTTGATTCGAGCATTTGGGCCTTAGTGCCGGGACCTACGTCCCGATACGGGCCATTGGCCCAAGCGTGACGGACCGCACTAACCACACCCTTGCGCCCTTCCCCTACCCTCGTGCCAAAATAGGACAAGGAGTCCGGGGAGGGTTCCTTCCGTCCAACTAGGGGCGGAATGCTCGGTATTGCACGCTATGGGGGGTCTCGTGACTCCTGGTTGCTCTGTGACTGATCGTTACCGCGCGGTGACTGTCCGTTATGCACCGGTCCATCGGCTTCCGCCGCTGATGAACACCTCGGAGGGCAATTCCATCGGTTTGGCCGACGAGGCTGGACAGATGGTGTAGTTGTAGTGCCGAGGACAAGCCGTTCGTCCTATAACCGACTCGGCCCGCGTATGTCCATTTCGGGCAACGCGGGCCAAGGTGCAGAATTTAGAGGAAAGAACCGAGATGGTTCGGTTCTCCCGAGGAGGCCGCTCATGACCGCTCGCACCCCTGATGCCGAGCCGCTGCTGACCCCGGCTGAGGTCGCCACGATGTTCCGCGTGGACCCGAAGACGGTGACCCGCTGGGCGAAGGCTGGCAAGCTCACGTCCATCCGCACCCTGGGTGGGCACCGCCGTTACCGCGAGGCCGAGGTTCGCGCCCTGCTGGCGGGAATTCCGCAGCAGCGCAGCGAGGCCTGAGGTTCGTAGCACCCCGTAATACCGGGTCGATATCGGATCCCCCAATCCGATGAAACCCACATGGCTTCATACGACCGGACCTGCCCCAACAGGTCCGTCGTCATGAGACCGCGCTGGACTCCGCCGGGTTCAGCGCGGTCTTTTTTTGTGCCCTGTGGGGCCCCTGCGAGAGGGGGTGCAATTGCACATATTAAATTGAACCGGCGTAGGGGTGCGATAAAAGTACCCGGTCCCCAAACTCGTCTGGTGACTCCCGTCACATCTGACAACTCTTGTACATCCGGCATTGCACCCGTAATGGGGATCTGCGTCGGTGGCCATTCACCCGTGCGAGGGACTTTCGTCCTCCTCCGTACGGGTGAGGTGTCCGGGCGGTGCACGGCGCCCGTCCCCGGGCACCCGGCACCGCCACCCGGCGGGCCCCCTCGCCGGCGTCCGGTCGTCCAGGCGTCCAGGCGTCCGGGAGTCCGGGAGTCCGGGCATGCCGGCCGGCGTCCGGGCATGCGGAAGGGCCCGTATCCCTCGGGATACGGGCCCTTCCGTGACATGCGATCCTGACGGGACTTGAACCCGCGACCTCCACCTTGACAGGGTGGCGAGCTAACCAACTGCTCCACAGGACCTTGGCTGCGAGTCAGACTGTACAGCAGAGCCGGGGGTTCGGTCGAACTCGATCACCGGGGCGCTCACGGAGCCAGCGCGTCGACCGCCTTCACGATCCGCTTGTCGGAGATGGGGTACGCCGTCCCGAGGGCGTGGGCGAAGTAGCTGACCCTCAGCTCCTCGATCATCCAGCGGATGTCGGTGACCGCCTCCGGGACCGGCCGGCCCTTGGGCAGCTGCTCCAGCAGCCAGGCGTACTCGTCCTGCATCTCGTGGATCTTCTCCATGCGCGTGGTGTCGCGCTGGACGCCCGTGGGCATCTGCTGGAGCCGCCGGTCCGCCGCCACCAGGTAGCGCATCAGGTCCGGCAGCCGCTTCAGCCCGGTCAGGGTCACGAAACCGGCCGGCATGAGGGCCGCCAGCTGCGTCCTGACGTCCTGGACGTTGTTCAGCAGGGCCAGGCTTTTCGTGGCCTTCAGCCGGCGCTCACAGGCCTGCCAGGCGGCCAGGATCTGCTGCACCTGGCCGACGGTGCGGACCGTGGTGTCGACGAGGTCGGCGCGCACGGCGTCGAACAGCGCGCGGAAGCCCGCCTCGTCCCACGCCGGGCCGCCGTGGTCGGCGATCAGCTTGTCGGCCGCCGCGGTGGCGCAGTCCTCGAACAGGGCCTGGACCGAGCCGTGCGGGTTGCGGGACAGCGCCAGCTTCTGCTGGTTCGTCAGCTTGTCCGAGGCGAACTTCGCCGGGTTCACCGGGATGTTCAGCATGATCAGCTTCCGGGTGCCCAGCCACATGGCCCGCGCCTGCTCGGCCTCGGTGTCGAAGAGCCGTACGGACACGGTGTCGCCCGCGTCCACCAGCGCCGGGTACGCCTTGACCGGCTGCCCGGCCCGGCGGGTCTCGAACACCTTGGTCAGGGTGCCGATGGTCCAGTCGGTCAGCCCGGTGCGCTCCAGGGAGGTGCCGCCCGCCCGCTCGGCGGTCGCCGCGGCCGCCTTGGACAGCGCCTGGCGGGCCTTGGGCTTCAGCCTCAGCCGCAGGGCCTCCAGGTCCTTGTCCTCGGCCAGCTTGCGGCGCCGCTCGTCGACGATCCGGAACGTGATCTTGAGGTGGTCCGGGATCCGCGAGGGGTCGAAGTCCTCGGCGGCCACCGGCACGCCCACCATCCGGTGCAGCTCCCGCGCGAGGGTGACCGTCAGCGGCTCCTGGAGCGGGACGGCCGTGTCGAGGAAGCGGGAGGCGTAGTTCGGGGCGGGCACGTAGTGCCGGCGGATCGGCTTGGGCAGGGAGCGGATCAGCTCGGTGACCACCTCCTCGCGCAGGCCCGGGATCTGCCAGTCGAAGCCCTCGTCGGTGACCTGGTTGAGCACCTGGAGCGGGATGTGCACGGTCACACCGTCCGCGTCCGCCCCGGGCTCGAACTGGTACGTCACCTTGAACTTGAGCTGCCCCTGCCGCCAGGAGTCCGGGTAGTCGGCCTTGGTGACGCCCTTGGCCTTGTCGGTGAGCAGCATCTCGCGCTCGAAGTCGAGGAGTTCGGGCTCCTCGCGCTTCTTGTGCTTCCACCAGGAGTCGAAGTGCGCGCCCGACACCACGTGCTCGGGGATCCGCTGGTCGTAGAAGTCGAACAGGGTCTCGTCGTCCACGACGATGTCGCGGCGCCGGGCCCGGTGCTCCAGCTCCTCGACCTCGGTGAGCAGCTTGCGGTTGTCGGCGTAGAACTTGTGGTGCGTGCGCCAGTCGCCCTCGACCAGCGCGTTGCGGATGAACAGCTCCCGGCAGACCTCGGGGTCGATCCGGCCGTAGTTGATCTTCCGCTGGGCCACGATCGGCACGCCGTAGAGCGTGACCTTCTCGTACGCCATGACGGCCGCCTGGTCCTTCTCCCAGTGCGGCTCGCTGTACGTGCGCTTGATCAGGTGCTGCGCCAGCGGCTCGACCCACTCGGGTTCCACCTTGGCGTTGACCCGGGCCCACAGCCGCGAGGTCTCCACCAGCTCCGCCGACATCACGAACTTGGGCTGCTTCTTGAACAGCGCCGACCCGGGGAAGATCGCGAACTTGGCCGACCGGGCGCCCAGGTACTCGTTCTTGTCGGTGTCCTTCAGCCCGATGTGCGAGAGCAGGCCGGCCAGCAGCGAGACGTGGACGCTCTGCTCGGGCGCGTCCTCCTCGTTGAGGTGGATGCCCATCGACTTGGCGACCGTACGCAGCTGGGCGTAGATGTCCTGCCACTCGCGGATCCGCAGGAAGTTCAGGTACTCCTGCTTGCACATCCGGCGGAAGGAGGACGAGCCCCGCTCCTTCTGCTGCTCGCGGACGTAGCGCCAGAGGTTGAGGTAGGCCAGGAAGTCGGACGTCTCGTCCTTGAACCGGGCGTGGTGCTGGTCGGCCTGGGTCTGCTTGTCCGAGGGCCGCTCGCGCGGGTCCTGGATGGACAGGGCGGCGGCGATGACCATGACCTCGCGGACACAGCCGTTCTTGTCGGCCTCGATCACCATCCGGGCCAGCCGCGGGTCCACGGGCAGCTGCGCGAGCTTGCGGCCGAGCGGGGTCAGCCGCTTCTTCGGGTCCTTCTGGGACGGGTCCAGAGCGCCGAGCTCCTGCAGGAGCTGGACGCCGTCGCGGATGTTGCGGTGGTCCGGCGGGTCGATGAAGGGGAACTTCTCGATCTCGCCCAGGCCCGCCGCGGTCATCTGGAGGATGACCGAGGCGAGGTTGGTGCGCAGGATCTCGGCGTCGGTGAACTCCGGACGGGCGTCGAAATCGTCCTCGGAGTACAGCCGGATGCAGATGCCGTCGCTGGTACGGCCGCAGCGGCCCTTGCGCTGGTTGGCGCTGGCCTGGGAGATCCGCTCGATGGGCAGCCGCTGGACCTTCGTGCGGTGGCTGTAGCGGGAGATGCGGGCCGTGCCCGGGTCGATGACGTACTTGATGCCGGGGACGGTGAGCGAGGTCTCGGCGACGTTGGTGGCCAGGACGATCCGGCGGCCGGTGTGCGGCTGGAAGACGCGGTGCTGCTCGGCGTGCGAGAGGCGGGCGTAGAGCGGCAGCACCTCCGTGCTCTGCCGGACAGCGCCTCCGGCGCGCGACAGCTTCAGCTTGTTGAGGGCGTCCGCGGTGTCGCGGATCTCGCGTTCGCCGGAGAGGAAGACCAGGATGTCGCCCGGGCCCTCCTTCTGGAGCTCGTCCACGGCGTCGCAGATGGCGGTGATCTGGTCCCGGTCGGCGTCCTCGGAGTCCTCCTCCAGGAGCGGGCGGTAGCGCACCTCGACCGGGTACGTACGGCCGCTGACCTCGACGATCGGGGCGTCCCCGAAGTGGCGGGAGAAGCGCTCGGGGTCGATGGTCGCGGAGGTGATCACGACCTTGAGGTCGGGGCGCTTGGGCAGCAGCTGGGCGAGGTAGCCGAGCAGGAAGTCGATGTTGAGGCTGCGCTCGTGGGCCTCGTCGATGATGATCGTGTCGTAGGCGCGCAGCTCGCGGTCCGTCTGGATCTCGGCGAGCAGGATGCCGTCCGTCATCAGTTTCACGAAGGTCGCGTCCGGGTCGACCTGGTCGGTGAACCGGACCTTCCAGCCGACCGTCTCGCCGAGCTCGGTCTTCAGCTCCTCGGCGATGCGCTCCGCGACCGTGCGCGCCGCGATCCGGCGCGGCTGCGTGTGGCCGATCATGCCGCGCAGGCCCCGGCCCAGCTCCATGCAGATCTTGGGGATCTGCGTGGTCTTGCCGGATCCGGTCTCGCCCGCGACGATCACGACCTGGTGGTCGCGTATCGCCTCGGCGATCTCGTCCTTCTTCTGGCTGACCGGCAGGCTCTCGGGGTACGTGACCTCCGGCCGGCGCGCGGCCCGCGCGGCCACCCGCTCGGCGCACTTCGCGGCCTCGGCGGCGATCTCGTCGAGGACCGCCTGCTTGGCCTCGGGCTTGCGGATGCGGCGGGCGCCCTCGAGACGTCGGCCGAGGCGGTGAGCGTCGCGGAGCGAGATCTCACCGAGCTGGGTCTGCAGGGCGGCGAAGGAAGTAGACATACCTGATCGAGGATCTCACCTGGTGCGGCTGGGTGGCGAACCCATTTCGGAGTGCGGGCCGTACCATTTCGGGACGAGTCCCCCGTCCGTCATGCGCCGTCGTCCGTCCGTCACCGTCCGTGAGAGGCCCCAGCCATGCGAATCAGCCTCCGGCCCGGGCGCGCACGGCTCCTGCTCCCGCTCCCGCTCCTGCTCCTGCTCCTGCTCACGACGGTGCTGCTCCCCCAGCCGGGCGGGCCCGCCGCGCCGGGCGGGT